>JBGSXJ010000349.1:0-13121 GCA_041751535.1 Aquaticitalea sp. | reverse complement strand
ATTCAAAGTTATTCGTTCTCAAAAATCGTTGAGAGTCTCTTCTTTTGAAGCTCTACCACTTTCTTGTTCCTCTCTAAAGATTGCTCTGCTCTCCTTAATTTGTTTTCAGCATTTTCAATTTTTTGTTTTCTTATCGCATACTCTTCTTCAGTAATTGCATTGGCCTCTCTTGCTTTATCAGAGCGTTGTTTTGCAGCTTCAAGACGCTTTCTGGCGTTTATAAGTTTTACGTCGTATGTATGCAACTCCGTTTCGCGGGTTCGTATATGTTCTCTCGCATCGGCAGCACGTGCTTGACCAAATTCACGACCTGTGAGACCGTCTTTATTCTTTCCGTAAGCATTGCCGTTATTTGATTTGTTTTTCGGTTTTACCTTCTCGTCTCGGTCATTTCTCACGTTGCCATCATCATCGTTATGATCTTTCATGGCATCGATTTTGTCTTTATGCTCTTGTTTGATCTCCTTGATCTCATCCTTATGTGCTTCTTTGACGTTCTTGATTTCATCCTTCTTCTCCTGCACTTCTTCTTTCATTTCTTTTTTCTCCTCGTTCACTTCCTTCTTCAGAATGCGTTCTTGCTTTTCAATCTTTTCCTTTGCATCAGGCTTATTACCTTGGGAGTATGCTTGTTGGTTGGCGCTAAAAGCGACTACTAAAAGTAGCACCATTAAAATTTGTATCTGTTTCATCTTATTGATTATTATATTGTTAAATACTATCCAATTCTTCCAAAGCATCCTCGAGTTCCTCAAGGTCTTGGTCCAATTCTTCCGAAGCTTCATCAAGTGTGGTTTCCACTGCTTCGATCTCTTCCAAAGCTGCTTGGGTTTCTGCTTCTTCTTTTTTGGTGTCCTTACACGATATCTGTCCAACTAAAAATAGCAGAACAAACAACTTTAATATTAATTTCATAATTGTTGTTTTAGGGTTATATCTAATGATATATACGGATTAAGATCCATTGTTGGACTAATAACCATACTATTACTTCTTTATGCTTATAACAATTAAATAGGAAGCCTTTATTATGGAGGAACTATATTAAACGTGCTAGGTTCATAACTTGACTATTAAAAGTCATTTCATATGAATTTACAACTGTTATAAATGACATCTTTTGATTTGAGGTTTAAATGATGTTTGAAGAATTCGTTGCGGAAAGGAGTTAAATCAAACACCCTAACAATTAAAAGCTCCGAAACAGTCGGAGCTTTTAAATCGTATCCAGGGTTGTAATGTTTCTTTTTAATGATTCAAAAAATCAATTACTTTATGTTTCATTCCTATTTCGGATGGTTAAATTTACGCAGCTATTGGCAGTATTAAAACAACTATTTTAACGCATTGCTGTGCTATCTTGACCATTTGAACATTCTAATAAAAGAACTGTTCTTAAGTTGGTTTCTTTAGTGTGTCATTACCGTGACATCAAACTTAATGGCATCCGAAATACTGTAATTCTTAATGGGATTTAGCACCTCGGTGCCTTTTGACGCATAGGTGATATTCCATCGGGTGCGGTCGATGATGAATTTGGTAGTCATTTGCCATTTGGTATCCACTTGTTGTAGTTTGGCATTAAACAAGATTGGTTTTGTGATGCCTTTGATATTTAGATTTGCTTCGACTTCAAATTCACCATTTTCTAACCTTTGTACCTTTTGGATGGATAGCCATGCCCTAGGATACTTTTTAACATCAAAGAAGTCTTCATTTTTTAGATGTCTTGCTAATTCGCTATTGGCGCCATCATCATGGGCATAGATGGTGGTCATATCGACCTCAAAGCTTCCGCCCCAGAGTTGACCTTTTTCTATTTTGAGATATCCTTTTGAGAATTTAACCGTGCCATCATGATCATTGATCTGAAACAAGCTGCTTCCATGCCAATTGAGAACGCTTTTGGAAGTATCCATTGGAAATTCGTTGGTGTTAAGGATGTTTTGGGCGTTACTGTAAGTGCACATTATAAATGTCATACATACTAAAAATTGTGTTTTCATAAGATTTTGTTTTTGCCAAAACTATGAAGGGACAGCACTTTAGGATGTGAAAAAAATGTAAAATAAGTGTAAAAAGTTGTACATTGAGACCTTTAATATTTCTAACCTTTTAGGAATGCGTTTGAGTAAGCTTTTTATTATTATCCCATTTATCGGGCTCGTTGCCTTAATACTATTAGGCTATCAATCGGATGTGCCAGAAAATCATTTTGATGAACGCGTGAAAATCGCTTTACGGGATGCCGGGAATCAGTTGTTATTGGTAAACCAAGATAGCACATCGCTTGTAAAACCTATCCTCTCTTTGGGTGATTACCGTTATGAACTTTCCTTTGGGACGGATCTTTATGTAGAGCCTAACGAATTGGTACAGTTCATCAATAAGAGTATGGCGACCGCCAAATTGCCATCGGACTATATTACCGAAGTCAGGGAATGTGCCACCCGCGAAGTGGCTTATAGTTTTCAAAACTCCCAAAATGCCATCGATACCATCGTGCCTTGTGGAGGACGCGATTTGCCTTTGAGTTGTTATACCATCCAGGTTATTTTTACCAAACCGCAGTATGAGGTGATTGCCTATAACCATTATCCTATCTATTCTTTGTTATTGGTTGGAGTCATTGGGATGGGATTTGTTTACCAATTTAAAGCTAAAGGTGCAAATTCAACTTCGGAAGAAGATATCTATATCACACTCGGAAACTTTAAGTTTTATATAGAACAGCAGCAACTGCTGCATGCTGATAGTGTTATTCCTCTTACCCAAAAGGAATGTGAACTGTTGCAAATTTTTAGTGCACAGCCAAACACAATCGTGAAACGGGAGTTTCTAATCAAGACAGTTTGGGAAGACCAAGGAGTTTTTGTAGGTCGAAGTCTAGATACCTATATTTCCAAACTCCGAAAGAAACTGGCAAGAGACCCGCAAATTATGTTGGTGAATGTACATGGTGTCGGTTATAAACTGGAAGTGGCTTCGTCTTGATACCATCATCACTGAAAAAACAAATGAGCATGCAAATTAGTCAGCGGTGACTGTTGCGGCATTCAATTCTTTCATCACTTCCGCAAACAATTCATAGGAACGAATACGGTCTTTGGCGTCGTACATGTGCGACACGGCAATCAATTCATCTGCTTGTGTGAGTTCCATAAAGTCCTTCACTTTTGCTTTTACGGTTGCTTTGCTTCCGACGAAAGAATATTTGAGCATTTGCTGAACGGCGGGGTGTTGCGCGGTTGCTTTGAGTTCCGCAGTCATGTGTGTGGGTGGCTGTATATAATCGCGATTGCCTGTGAAGATGCCAATAATCATTCGGATCAAGGATGTTGACATGCGTTCGGCTTCGGCATCGGTATCGGCGATAATGATGTTGACTCCTGCCATTACATAGGGTTTTTTAAGTGCTTCAGATGGCTGGAATTCGTCGCGATAGATCTTAATGGCTTCTATTAAATGTGTTGAGGCGAAATGGCTGGCAAATGCGTAGGGCAAACCTTTACGTGCCGCAAGATGGGCACTGTCAGTGCTGGAGCCTAGAATATATATGGGAACGTCCACGCCTTCGGCTACGGTGGCGCGGATTTTTGATGTTTTATTTTCTATGGAAAAATACTGTTGGATCTTTTCGAGTTCGGTGGGGAATGAATGCGCTGCGGACATAAAGTCCGAACGGATGGCTTCTGCGGTGTCGCGATCGGTGCCGGGTGCCCTTCCCAAACCGAGATCGATGCGGTTGGGGTATAGCGAACCCAAAGTCCCGAATTGTTCGGCGACGATCAATGGTGAATGGTTGGGCAACATGATGCCTCCCGACCCTATGCGAAGGTGTTTGGTGCCTTCTGCGACGTAACCGATGAGAATGGAAGTGGCACTGCTGCCAATGTTGGCGGCGTTGTGATGCTCTGCCAACCAGAAGCGTTTGTAGCCGAAGTATTCGGCGTTTTGTGCCAATTCGCGTGCGTTGCTAAAGGTGTCCTGTAAACTATTGCCTTGTGATACGATGGCGAGGTCGAGTATGGAATATGTAGTTGTCATTTTTTTAGTTGTTAAGTTGTTTGGGTGTTTAGTTGTTTAGGGTGATGGTGTGTAGGTGATGTTTGTTATTTCTAGTTTACGGGAGGTATTTCCTAATTGAAAATCGACCTTGTCCCCTACTTTTTTTCCTGTGATGGCTTTGGCGATGGGTGCGACAAAGGCTATTTTTTGTTGTTTGACATCGGCTTCGTCCACGCCTACGATTTGGAACTCTTGAATTTGATTGTTCATTTTAAGGGTGACGGTGGCGCCAAAACGCACTTCGTCCTGTGCTTGCGCTTCGGGGTCTATAACTCTGGCGGAGGCGATACGCTCTTGAAGCAGGCATAATTTTCCATTGATTTGCGCCAAATCACGTCGGCGTTGTTGGTCGTCCTGGACGGTGAGATTTGAGCGCTCTTCTTCGATGGCTTGTTGCTCGGTGAGCAATTGCTGCATTCCAAAGCGTGTGGTATAATTGGTTGCACCGTTGGGCAATGCGGCCCTTGGTGGGATGATGGGGGTTTCTTCCTGATCGTCTTCTTTTACAAAACCTCGGCTCATGTGGGTGATTTTAAAAATAAGATACTTTGTTTTGTGCTGAAAACCGATGACTTTAGGAAAAGTTTAGGTTTTGGATGGGTTTGGAATGCTACATCACAACTCTGGAATGATATCTATAAAATGGAATGGCCATGCCCAAAAATTCAATATTCGCCAAAAATCATTACAAAAGAGATGTACCCTAACTGAAAAATAAACCAAAAGGTCAGATAATTTAAGTTTTAAATAGCAAAACCGTCTCCAATTAGATGCGTATTGTTAGACTTACGGATTTAAGGTGCAAAGAGGCGCTAGCGGGGGATCCAATTACAGAAGCGAATAACCGACATCGCTAGACCATTTGCAGCATCTTCAGTACGAAATCAGAAAGTAATAGAGTTCACCTCGGATACATTGTATGACGTTGACCAGGTAGGTAAATCGTTTATTAGTTTTTGCACTGCGAACCTGAAGTATTCTTGGCAATTATAAACATAGCCATGGCGTTAAGCTAGCGCAATAAATGAAGTGATTATTTAAGATGTATTTATAAAAATAACTGTTGAGACAATTGATAAAAAAAATTCTATTAACTTTACAATACCTACTATAATAATAGCAGGCAGCGCAACACAAAAACCATCATATGAGTGATAACAAAATAGAGATTTCAGGGAGTTATGTGATTAAAATGTTCCTTATCGTTGGAGGTGTTTTGGGGATTCTATACATAGGTTCTAGTCTGTTTTTGCCTCTTATAGTAGCTGCTTTCATGGCTCTACTATTAGATAAACCTACCCAAAAAATGAAGCAATGGGGTGTTCCGAAATGGTTGGCAATAACGCTTTCCATTATTATAATGGTGGTGGTATTTTCATTGCTGTCGTGGTTAATTGTTTCACAGATCAATATCATATTGGATGATTGGCCTAACATTAAGGAAAAGGCAACAGAAAAGCTGAACAGTTTTAGTGAATTTGCTAACCAGAGTTTGAATTGGGATTATGAAGATTATATAGAGAATAACAAGCGTCTGGTTGATCGGATGGAAAGTGTGGCGGGCTTTTTTATATCGTCATTCATGAATTTAATGTCACAATTGCTAATCATATTTATATATATTATCCTTTTATTGATGCAGAGGAACATGTTCATTAAGTTCTTTAAAAAATTAAGTTCCAATAAGGCTGCCATGTCCTCTCTTTTAAGTGATGCTGCGCATGTGGTTAACAGATATTTTATTGGCAAGAGTAAGATAATGATGTTTCTATTCGTCATCTATTATATTGGTTTTTTGCTTGGCTCTGTGAGGTATGCGTTGTTTTTGGCATTGTTTGCTGCACTGTTTTCAATTATACCTTATATCGGTAATATTATTGGTGGCGGTATTGCGGTGATCTTATCCTATTTGTATGTTGGGGCGACTCCGGCGCTTATTGTGATTGGCGTCATTTCGGCGACACAATTGCTGGAAAATTATATCTTGACTCCTTGGATAATCGGTGATGAAATAAGCTTGAATCCGCTCATCACCATCTTTAGCATTCTTCTATTCACTTTGCTCTGGGGCACCGTGGGTGCCATTATTGCGCTTCCGATTGTTGGGGTACTAAAAGTCTTCTTTGAGCATACTAAAGGGATGGAGGCTTTTGCTTATTTGCTTAACAATAGGAAATAAAGGATTGTTTTTCATTTTATTAAATTACGCATCCTGTCTTAAATTTAACTATTGTATTACTCATGGATGCAAGGAATCTTCGATATGCTTTATCTCAACTGCATTTAACGGATTTGATTAACAATGAGCTAACAATAGCGCAGACTTCATTGAACTATGCTTCGACAGACTCAACATGACATGGGTGATGGTATTACTTCCTATCCCGCCTTTTATTACGTCTCCATAAAATATAAAATATGAGAATTAAGATGGGTAGAATGATATAAACTATGACATCAAACGGGCTGGTCAGATCGATAGGATGGTTATCGTCTGGGTTTCTGGTACCAGGAGGCAATTGTAGTAGAAGTGGATAAAGTATGTACAGCATTGTGTTTGTCTTAATGGTCACTAGGCAAGTTACAAAATTATTGCCGAAGGTTGAATGCCTTTGTTTTAATCGTAACTAAAAAATCCTTGCACATAATTTTAATGGTATTGCAAGCAAGCATGAATAAATCATTGAAAATCAGTAAAATTTATAAATTTTAAAATTATTTATGTTAATTAATAAGAATTGTTATTTTTTTTTAAAAAAGTCTAAAAAGTCGAATAATTTGAAAATTAAAAGCTGATATTTGCATGCCCAAATTAATCAACTAACAATTAAAGCAACTTAACCTAACCACCAAAAAAAAGTTTTATTGTTTTAAAGCAACCCGTCTCCTTTATTGACTGGGTGAACAAGTGATTGGTATGGAATATGGTTTCATGATAAAAGACGTTAATAAAGAACTAAATTCTTTAGGAAATCTCATTGCCAAAAACATGCTTGGTTTTTACAATTGTGGGATAAGGAAAGGAACCTTACCCTTGACCTTCTACAATTGTGACGTCAGCATACTAAAACCAATACTCATATACGAAAACATAGGTCTAGATGAGTTGGTGGGGCAATTATAAGCAACATGTCAGGGACGTTATTATTAATAATGAGTCCGATGACCAGGAAAACGTTGCCTATTGGCGAACTACTGTTTTTTGTGAAATCCTCACCTACCTCACGCCATTAAGTCTCATTGCACTGATACCAAGTGTGTATATGGCCTTTACAAGCGAGATTTATGCGGTTGGAATAATGGATTTGTTTGCTTTCTTGGTGATAGTTATCCTTACTGTAGTTCCGGGCATAAAACTTGAAATACGGAAAGGCCTTTTTATTTTCATCTTGTGTTGCTTATCACTTACCCTTCTTTATTTTTTGCCTCTACCAGGCCCAGGTATCCTGTTTTTACTTGTGGTCACTATTTTCTCATCCCTTATCTATTCTTCGTCTGCCGCCTATATATCGGCAACGGCAAACACAGTTATATGTATTGGTTTCGCAGTATTGATTCATTTGGATATACAATCTCCCATATCTTCCTTTTATAATGTGGGCTCATGGATTGCAGTATCCTCTAATCTGGTTTTATTGAGTTTTGCCTGTGCCAAGTGTTTAGACCTATTGCTTGCAGGATTAACCAGGTCTTTGGAGGATAATAAAATTTCAGAAGTTAAGCTTGAAAGAGCCAACCGTCTGTATCAGTTCGTCAGTCAAATCAACCAAACCATTGTACATGTAAAAGATAAAGAAACGCTCTTTCTCAAATCATGTGAAATTGCCCTTGAGTTCGGCAACTACAAAATGGCGTGGATTGGCGGTTTTAATAACGCTCAAAAACACATCACCCTTCTTGATTCATGTGGCATCGCTGAAGATGATATCAAACTTTTTACACATATTCCTTACGAAACCAAAGCTGCGCAGACGCATGTATTGCGCACTGGCACGCATTTCCTTTGCAACGATGTAGAGAGGACACTAGCCAACGGAGATTGGAAACCGTTTGCTGTAAACCATAGCATTGGTTCTTTTATTGTACTCCCAATAAAAAAATCGGGCAGTATCTTCGGCACCTTTAACCTCTATGCGGCAGAACCTAATTATTTCGGGGTAGATGATATCGCATTGCTTGAAGAAGTAACGGGTGATATATCTTTTGCCCTTGACCTCTTTGAAAAGGCAGAACGACATGAGGAAGCCGAACACCAATTACAAAAAAACTTTGAGGAGTTGGAAGCAGTTTCCAATGAGCAATCTGCCATATTAAACACATTGCCGGCAAGCATCGCTTTACTTGACAACGACGGTAACATTGTAAAAGTCAATGAAGAATGGATACAGTTCGGCCTATCGAATGGCATGCAGGATACCTATCCGTATCTAAATGCAAACTACATCGAAGTCTCTGAAAAATCGATAGGAAAAGAAGCGGAGGATGGCAAACATATGGCGCAAGGTTTAAGGGAGGTATTAAAAGGAAATAAGACCTATTTTACCATGGAATACCCATGCGACTCACCTACTGAAAAACGTTGGTTTAAAGCCGAGGTCAGACCTTTTAAAAGCATTCTGCTTACCGGTGCTGTCGTAATGCATATCAACATTACTGAACGCAAAATGGCTGAATCAGAAATGTTACTTCTTATCAATAATACCGAAGAAGCATTCATATTGGTCGATAGGAATTTGGAAATTGTATCCTTCAATAATCAATTTAAAAATCTATATAATACCTATTTTGGGAAGAACATAGAGAAAGGTGTTTGCATTTTAGAGTACGCACAACCGGAACAAAAAGAAATCGTAGCTTCCATTTATAAAAAGGTATTGGATGGACATGTGGAGGAATCTGAAATTATGATTCCAGGTTTAGACGATACTATCACTTATTTTTCCATGAAGTACAGTCCCGCAAAAGATGATTCAGGGACTGTTTTTGGCGCTTTTGTCACAGCGACTGATATTACCGATAAAAAGAAAGCAAAAGAGCAAAAGGAATTTGAAAGACGGAATAAAGAAGCCCTAATTAACAGTACAACTGATTTAATTTGGAGTGTTTCAACAGATTTTAAATTGCTTGCCGCCAACGATGCCTTTATTAAAGAGATGAAAAAGTTCACTGGTGTAGATATTAAACAGGGAGAGGATTTATTGAGTTTTGACAATATCCCAAAGGAATCTTTAAAACATTGGGAGGTATTTTACCAAAGGGCATTGTTAGGAGAGCCCTTTAAAACTGAAATTTACAATCCCCCTTCTCCAGGGAGAGACGAATCGTGGATTGACACCAGCTTTAATCCTATTATTGTTAATGAGCAAATTACCGGTATCGCATGCTATTCCAGAAACATAACAGAACGAAAAAAAGCAGAGAATGAGCAACTCCGAACATCTACGGCATTGCAACGGGCAGTCACCGATCTTAATAAAGTCATGGATTCTTCAGTAGATGTTATTTGCGCGGTGGATGCCGACGGCATTTTTTTAAAAGTCAGTGCTGCGAGTAAAACCGTGTGGGGATATACCCCTGAAGAACTTATCGGCACCCCTATTTTTAAACTTGTCTACCAAGAAGACCTCGAGAAAACGCGGGTATCCTCAAAAACCGTCATGTCTGGAAATCAGCTCAACCATTTTGAAAATCGGTATGTGCGAAAGGATGGTACTTTAGTGACGCTTGAATGGAATGCGCGATGGGATGCAAAAGATCAGATCCGATATGGCGTGGCAAGAGATGTTTCAGAGAAAAAAAGATTGCAAGACGCGATTGAAAATGAACGGCAGCGTTTTTATGACCTCTTTTCAGATGCGCCTTCGAGCATGGGTGTTTTAAACGGCCCAGACCACGTATTTGAAATCGTGAACCCACTCTATTTGGAGCTAATAGGAAAAAAAAATGTTATAGGTAAAACAGTTAAAGAAGTGTTACCTGAAGCTGTTGATCAGGGATTTATTGATATACTAGACAGTGTTTACAAAACAGGTAAAACCTTTTCGTCCAGTGAAATGCTAATTAAACTGGATACCCTTGGCACAGGACAACTTGTGGATAAGTATCTGAACTTTATGTATCAAGCCCATCGAACAGAAAAAAACATCATAGATGGCATCCTTTTCTTTGCAATAGATGTCACCGAACAGGTGGTATTGCGTAGAAAAATTGAAGACAGCGAATCAAAATTAAAGCAGGCACAGTCATTATTGCGCATCAGCAACTGGGAAATTGATTTAATTAATTACATAAATACTTGGTCTGATGAGTGTTATGACATCATCGGATGGAAACGGGAAGACCTAGAACCGTCCCTTCAGGCCTTTTTGTCACTGATTCACCCCGATGATTTTGAATTGGCAAATGCGAGGGTAGTAGAAACGTTTCAAACCTATGATGCAGGCTCTTTCAGTGCCCGAATCCAAACGAAAATTGGAGACATAAAATATGTATACTGTGAGTGGAAATTTGAATTTGATATCAATGCTAAACCCATTCGCATTTACGGGATTTTACAGGACATCACTGAAAGAAAAATTGCAGAAGAAGAGCTAACAAAAATCACCAACGACTTGTTTCAGCGCAACCGCGATCTTGAACAATTTACTTTTATCATTTCACACAATTTGCGTGCACCTGCTGCAAATATTATGGGCTTCACGGAATACTTGCAAGATGACACTACAACCCCACAAGAACAAAAAGAATTGCTGAAGGGACTTGCAACTTCTGTTTCAGGACTAGATACCATTATCAAGGACATCAATTCCATATTGCAGGCAAAACGGGAAATCAATGATAAAAAAGAAACCATACGCTTTTCTAATATAGTTACCAATGTCATTAATAGCATCGGTAATACCATAGACAAGCACCATGTTACCATCAAAACTGATTTTGATGAAGTGGACGAGATCTTTTCACTCAAAGTGTATCTGCATAGCATTTTTTACAATTTAATAAGCAACAGTATAAAATATCGTAGTCTTGATAAGCAAACCCTTATTGAAATAAAGAGCAAAAGAGACAAAGATAAAATAATACTTACCTTTAAGGATAATGGATTAGGTATTGACTTGAATAAAAAGGGTGATAAGGTATTTGGCCTCTACCAACGCTTTCACAACCATGTAGAAGGCAAAGGCATGGGCCTATTTATGGTTAAGACCCAAGTAGAAGCCATAGGCGGCAAAATAAGCGTTGCAAGCGAGCTCCAAAAAGGATCAGAATTTACAATAATATTTGAAAATTAATAGAACGCAAAATGACAAAATCAGTAAAACGTTTTTTAATAGTTGATGATGATTCAGCAACCAATTTTCTATCCAAAATGGCACTACGGAAATTGCTGGGAGAAATTGATGTCAAAGACTTTGTTATGCCTGAAACGGCATTGGATTACATCGCAACTCACTTTGAACATCTGCATGATGAAAAAACAACACTTTTTTTAGACATCAACATGCCCACCTTAACTGGCTGGGAGTTTCTCGATAAATTTCAAACATTCAAAGAGCCGATAAAAAATCAATTCAATATCTACATCCTCTCCTCATCAATTGACCCTGCTGACATTGAGCGCGCAAAACACAACCCCTTGGTTACAGATTTTATTGAAAAGCCACTTAACAAAGCCGTCTTGACCAAACTATTTAATTGAGTTTTGGGAAGGAATCAAAGTTACAAGTCTTATAATTTGATTGACTTATTCTGTCACCTTTTCTGCCTATTCCATAAAAAACCATTATATTTAAATATCAAATCTTGGATCATTGGTGCAATGTCATCTCAATGGGAATAGATTGTGACCCGCCATAAGGCTTTAACTTAATTTGGCTATATTTAAATTATAAACACCTACATCATTTTAAACGGACATAGTACACATGACTATAGAATTCAAACCACCCGGATACAATTCCGTATCACCCTACTTTATCGTAAATGGCGCCCAAAGGTTTATTGACCTTATGGCCGCTATATTTGATGCAACCGTTGTTAGGCGCTATGATATGGAAGACGGCACCATTGTACATGCAGAAATTCAGATTGACGATACGGTCATCATGCTTGGCGATTCCTCCGAGAAATATGCTCCTGTACCTTTAGTGATCCATGTGTATGTTCCGAATGTTGACCTTACATATGATAGGGCACTACAAGCAGGATGCGAAAGCATTGAAGCACCAAAGGAACGTGAAGGTGATCCTGACAGGAGGGCAACTTTTAGGGATTTTGCCGGCAATATGTGGTCTGTTGGGACACAGTTGAAAACCGACTAAATCCATCAAGTTTTTATAGTCACTGTGGCAATTTGATTTTTTTTTCGGGTCACCTTATAAATTTATTTAATCAGACCTCGATAGATTGCATTAAAACTACACAACCATGAAAAAACAAATTTTATTCTTATTAGTCTTCTGTGCATCCATCGGCACATTTTCGCAGTTTCAACAGAGCAAAGCAATAGACAGTATTTTTTCTGAATGGGATAAACCAGATGTCCCAGGGTGTGCATTAGGAATCTTTAAAGATGGTAAATTGGTGTATTCAAAAGGCTATGGATTGGCAAATATGGAATATGACATTCCAAATTCGGGAGCTTCCGTTTTTAGGATTGGTTCAACTTCCAAACAATTTACCGCTGCGTGCATAGTTCGGCTTATAGAACAAGGAAAGCTCAATTTTGATGATACTTTAAAAAATCTATTCCCTGACTTTCCCGATTATGCTGAAAAAATAACCATCAGGCATTTATTGAATCACACTAGTGGCATTCGGGATTATCTACAATTATCTTACTTAAAAGGAATTGCTGATGATGATTATTACGAAGATGCTGATGTGATGAATTGGCTGGTACATCAATCTGATTTAAATTTCGCTCCAGGAGACGAGTACCTATATAGTAATTCTGGATATTGGCTTCTTGGTCAAATTGTAAATAAAGTCGCAGGGAAAAACATGGCCGATTATGCACAGGAACAATTGTTTGGTCCACTGGGCATGGACAT
>JBGSXJ010000348.1:0-4211 GCA_041751535.1 Aquaticitalea sp. | reverse complement strand
GTGCCTTAACGGAACTTCTTGGGGGCACACCCGAACAAGTTTTGGTAGCTGCCGAAATTGCCATGGAACATCATCTTGGCATGACCTGCGACCCGATTGGTGGATTGGTTCAAATACCATGTATTGAGCGTAATGCCATGGGAGCCATCAAGGCCATCAATGCAGCCGAATTGGCCCTGGACACAGACCCACAAAACGTGAAAGTACCTTTAGATAAAGTGGTACAGACGATGTGGGAAACTGCGAAGGATATGAATTCTAAATATAAGGAAACATCAGAAGGTGGCTTGGCCGTTGGCGTCCATATGTCAGATTGCTAGAATTAATTTTCACATCCAGTTTTTCGCCTCGTATCAATCAAATAGATGATTTTCCAAGCCTCATCTATTTTTACCAATTGGAACGAATTGACGCCACAGTGACTGAATTCTCCATTGAACCAAAATTCATAAGGTGTCCAAACATTGGCCATATTTCCATCAATTTGGATATTGAAACTCAATAATTTTTCTTCAAATTTTTGATCTTTTGGTATGGACATAATGGCCGTGATAAATTGATTGAAATCTTCATTTCTGACAACGGTCTTACCATTTTTATCCGTTCCGATGGATTGCAAAATGACATCTTTAGTCACCACGTTATGAACGAGGGTGCTATCCTGCTGGTGAAACCCAATAAAAAAAGTTTCCACCGTATTTTTGACCTCAAGCTCGGGATTCTGCGAAATCGCAGCAAATCCAAAACAAAGCATGCAAACTGTTACTAGTGATTTCATATTTAATTCCTTTCGTTTTGATAAAGTTAAATGGAATAAATCAAAAAATGAACATTTCTTAATAACAAAGATAATTTTCTCTTCAAATAAATATTTGCACTATATTTCGGGTGCCAAATAAACCCAAACTTTTAAGTGTAAGATGAAGTATTCTCCAATGAAAATATGTGCTTATATTGTGATGGCACTATTGGTTTTATTTGGGGTGACTTACTTAAGTGGTTCAAAAAAACTTGACAACGGCAAAAACCAAGAAGGTTTCTTTATTGGAGATATCACCATTAAATTTCCAAAATCTAGCACCTTTTTAGAAACGCAAGCGTACGACAAATCCAAAATAAAATCCTTGGATAGCATCGTTGGAAACATTGAAAGCCTGATCGTTACTTCCGACGAAGCTGCAAAGCCAACTATTCCCGATTTAAAAAACATAGATACTTCCAAAGTACGACGTATTTCCTATCCCAAAAACCGCGAAGCCATGATTGCCCAATTGCGCAATGGGATAAAAAATGGTGCTTTTAGAATCATACATTATGGCGATTCACAATTGGAAGGAGATCGAATTTCAGCTTATTTAAGAAATAGGCTTCAAGGTTTATATGGTGGGAGTGGACCAGGTTTTACCTCCATTGTTCAAGTCTACGACCAAATAAGTGCCAACGTCACACATTCTGACAATTGGACGCGACATGCTTACTTTGATCCAACCCAAGAAAAATTCAGTCACAAAAAGTATGGCGCCTATTCATCACTTTCACGATTCACACCGAGCTATCCAACACCTGTTGATAGTTTGATACTGGACACTTTAAAAATCACCAAAGCCACAATCGATATCGGAATTCCGACGAAATCGTACGGGCTTTTAAAACAATTCAACAAGATTGGTTTGCATTATGGTAATTCAGTCGCACCAACAACCATAAAAGTATTTAACGATGGTGCGCTCATCAAGAGTGAAACCTTGATAAACGATGGCAATTACCACAATTTTAGAATTGATTTGTCAGCAACTCCAACGAATCTTAAAATTGAATTGGAAGGGAAAATAAGTCCCGATTTTTATGGGATCACCATGGACGGTAGCAGCGGAATATCGTTAGACAATGTAGCAATGCGGGGCTCTTCGGGAACTATTTTTGCAGGCACCGATGGTACCAACTTCGCGCAAATGTATCAGCAGTTGCAACCCAAACTTATTATTTTTCAATATGGTGGCAATTCCGTTCCCTATCTTAAGGATTCGTTGCAGGTAAAAGAATATGCAAGCTATTTAAAAAATCATATCAATTGGGTAAAGCGAAAAAGCAATGATGCCAACGTCATTTTTATTGGACCATCAGATATGACCACGAGCGAGAATGGTCAGTTAAAAACGTATCCGCTTCTACCCTATTTAAATCAAACCCTAAAACAAACCTGTGTAGAAAACGGGATTGCTTTTTGGAGCATGTACGATGCCATGGGTGGGAAAAATTCGATGAAGCATTGGGTCGATCAAAAACTTGCGGCCACTGATTACACACATTTTTCGCCTGCGGGTACCAAAATAATTTCTGAATTGTTTTTTCTGGCATTGTACCTAGACATAACCGATATCAAATGAAGCAGTTTTTAAGCCTATTTTTTATTCTTTTTTCGACTTCAGTCCTCGCCCAGAAGTACGTTCTCGACAGCCTCCAACCAACTTTGGGGAATTTAATAAATTTTGATGCCAACACCTTTCAAATGGCTTCAAGTTCGCCGACTTTTAATCATTTTTTTTCCAAGTTGGATAGCATTTACAATGGCAAAGAGGACAAACTTCATATCTTTCATATTGGCGGTTCTCATATTCAAGCGGATATATATTCCAACAAAATAAGGACGTATTTACAAAATATGAATGAAGTATCTATGGCACAACGAGGATTTGTGTTTCCATATCATTTGGCGCATACCAACAATCCGACGAATTATCGGATTAGAGCAAAAAGGGATTTATGGAAAGGTTACAGGAGTTCCATTAGAAAAGACAGTATCGCATGGGGTCTTTCTGGCGTTACGGCGGCATTTAGGGTCTATCAGGATACCATTCATATAATGTCCAATTATAGGAATTATACAAAAAAAACCTATGATTTCAACAAACTGCGCATCTTTTATAATACCTGGAAAAATGATTACGAGCTATCGATTTTAAATCCTGATATAGTGGTATCTGATTCCTTGGTTATGGACAAAATGTATCGGGAATATAAGTTCAATACCTCGGTGGATTCAGTGGCCTTTCACGTACGCTTAAAGGATACCACCATCGTGAATCCCGAATTTGCCCTTATGGGTATTGAATTTATGAATGATAATCCAGGTATTGAATACACCAGTATTGGTGTCAATGGTGCCAGTTTTGACTATTATAAACGTGCTGCTTATTTTAAAAATCAGTTGGAACTTTACAAACCTGATTTGTTCATTATTTCCATTGGAACCAATGATGCCTACATGCCAAAATCGTATTTTGATGCTGATAAATTTCGCTCAAATTATGAAGCATTCATTCAAATGATTCAACGGGTCAATCCAGATTGTGCCATATTATTGACGGTTCCAAATGATAGTTATTACAGACGGAAATACCAAAATCAAAATACTGCAACCCAACAAAAAATCATAATGGAATTGGCAGAGAAATATAAAATGGCGGTTTGGGATTTTTATGAAATCATGGGTGGTTTGGGATCTTCCAACAAGTGGTACAGGAATAAATTAATGCCAAGGGATCGTATTCATTTTACGTTTACCGGATACAGCATCAAAGGCGATCTTTTTATGGAAGCGCTCATAAAAGCATGGGCAGAATCCACGCAAAGGGATATAAACGAATTATTGAATCATTTTAAGCGGTTGGATGAATAGACTGTACGACATTTTTACCTTTTCGGAAGATTTTCCACTCATTTTTACCCAAGCAAATTTTTGGATATTTTTTGCCGTCACCTATTTTGTATTTGCGCTTGTTTATAAGAAAATCACCTTACGGAATACCTTTTTATTTCTAATTTCACTTTTCTTTTACTATAAAACCAGCGGATTTTTTATTGGAATTCTCGTTTTTAGTACGCTTGTAGATTTCTTTATAGGCCGCGGTATTTATAGGAGCGAACACAAAATCAAGCGCTATGTTTTGGTTACGACAAGCGTTGTCATTAATCTCACGGTGCTTTGCTATTTTAAGTATGCTTATTTCTTTACGGATTCGTTTAATATGCTGTTTCATACCAATTATGGTGTTGTGAATTGGCTGGCCGAATGGGGAAACAGTTTTAACGACCAGAATTATTTTACCGTCGATAAGATTATTCTTCCTGTTGGGATATCGTTCTACACCTTTCAAACCATCAGTTACAGCGTGGATATTTTCCGAAGAAAGCTGAAACCATTGGATTCC
>JBGSXJ010000347.1:0-10513 GCA_041751535.1 Aquaticitalea sp. | reverse complement strand
ACCTTCGATAAAAGAGAACCCATTTGAGCTATTTATGGATTTAGAAAATAGACCTTGATTGGTCCCCAAATAGAGATTGTTTTTATAAACAATGGATGTGTAAACGGTTCCCAACTTACCTTCTTCATCATTATAGATGCTAAAAGGCGAATTCATATTTATGGTATTAATTCCATTATCCAACCCTAACCATATGTTGTAATCATTATCTTCAAAAAGAGATAAAACAGTGTTATTTCCCAGTCCTTTGGTTTGATCAATCTTATAAATAAACGCTCCATTTTTGCTCAAATAAACCATTCCGTTGGAAATGGTACCCAAGACGAAATTTCCATTTTTGAGTTGAATACTGCTGTAAACACTCAATTTTGAAACCATTTCGGAAGATGGACTCAACCATTTGGTGAGCTGATTGGATTTCCATGTAAAAAATCCCTTTTCTTGAGTTTGTATCAGTAAATAGCCTTCATAACTAAAAATGTTAACGATGATATTGGTTTGTAAAATGGGATCATCTGATATTATTTTTGAGGTACCATTCTCAATTTTATACACACCTTCATCCAGAGCTTGATAGTACATGCTTCCACCAGCCATAAACATTTTGGTAATGGTATGATGTGAATCAATAACTTTATAAGAATCATTCTTTAGATCATAGAGGTAAATTCTATTAAGCGACTGAAACAGTATAAAACCGTCAAAAGCGATGATGTTCCAGAATTGCTCATCTTCAATGAGCTGGAGGTTTGAATTCTGCGATAGTGAAGTGTAAATTAAATGACCAAATTCGTTGCGCTCCCAAAAGCCAAAATCCATGTAGTTTCCTGTGTAAATACGATCTTCAACAACCAAAATTGATCTGATAATGGATTGGTTAGGAGATGGATATAGTTGCCATTTGGCACCGTTAAATTCCAGCAAACCTTTATTGTTGCCTACATATATATAATTGTTATCAGCTTGCGAAATGGACCAATTTTGATTTTCGGCTCCATAAGTTTTTGAATCATACAGTTCGATAGGTGGCAGCTCTTGAGCATCCGCCATTGCAGAGACCAAGCAAAATCCTAAAAAAAAGTATACGGTTTTAAACTTCAATTATGAAAAATATATGTAGATAAAGATAACAACAATACAAATACCTATCCCAACTGGTTGTACATATTTCCAAGGTGTAATCTCTACTTGTTTGGTGTATTCTGCAACATACGGCTCACTTCGTGGTCTAAATTTACCAATGATCAGCATAATTAAAATATTAGTAACAAAAAGAATAGCCATAACATGCAAAAAGTGAGGATATGCTTGGGCTTCCACAAGTTTTAAAGCCACTTCGTCAGTGATGCCTGATGTTCGTGCATTTTCTAAAGCGTTCTCTATAAAATAAGGTTTCATAAAAAACTGGCTAATGATATACAGGACCGATCCAGAAATCAAACCAATTTTTGCTGCAATGGCAGGAACGCGCTTGGTCAAATAACCGACAACGATAATAGTTAAGATTGGGATGCTATAAATTCCATTTACTTCCTGCAAATAAGCAAACAAACTGCCTGCATTCGCGATCAACGGTGCTATGAACATTGCGGAAATGGCTAAAAATATTCCAAAGAGCTTTCCGTATTTGACAATGGTTTTCTCGTTAGCAGTTGGATTAATATGTTGTTTGTAGATATCGATACCAAAAAGCGTCACAGAACTATTGAGCACACTATTAAAAGAACTCAAAATCGCTCCAAACAGAACAGCTGCAAAAAAGCCCAATAATGAGGCTGGCAAAACCCTATTTACAAGCATCGGATACGCTGAATCGGCATTATCAAGTCCGCCTTCAAACAAATGGTAGGCAATGATACCAGGAAGGACTACAATGATTGGCCCTAAAATTTTGATGAATGATGCCAGTAAAAGTCCTTTTTGGCCTTCCTTTAAATTCTTTGCGGCGAGCGCTCTTTGGATGATTTGTTGGTTGGTTCCCCAATAAAATAATTGCACCAACATCATTCCAGTAAAAATTGTGGAAAACGGAACCGAATTCGTAACCGTTCCAATGGAATTGAATTTTTCTGGATTTTCGGCCGTCAAAACCGAGATGCCATCCAAAACACTCCCATCACCAATGGCCATTAATCCAAAAACAGGAATTAACAATCCACCAATCAATAATCCGATGGCATTGATGGTATCAGAGACCGCAACGGCCTTTAAACCGCCAAATACGGCATATATAGATCCAATGATACCAATTCCCCAAACACAGATCCATATAGATTGTCCACTCGTAACTCCTAATAATTCCGGTAAATTAAACATCCCACTGACGGCGACAGAGCCCGAATATAAAATTACTGGTAACAGCACTACAACATATCCTGTGAGAAAAAGCGCTGAAGTTATGGTTTTAGTGGTAATATCATACCGACTTGCAAGAAATTGAGGAACCGTTGTAAGGCCTCCCTTTAAATATCTTGGCAACAAGAACAAAGCAGTAACGACCATGGCGATAGCCGCAAGTGTCTCCCAAGCCATCACCAGAATTCCTTCTGTATACGCCTGACCATTCAACCCAACAATCTGTTCTGTAGATAGATTGGTTAGCAATAATGACCCAGCTATGACGCCAGCCGTCAAGCTGCGACCACCAAGGAAATAACCGTCGGAAGAAGTTTCGTCGGTTTTGCGGGTTGCAAAATATGAAACGACGGCCACAAAAAGTGTAAAGCCAATAAATGAGATAATTCCTAGCATATTGGTTAGTTTTTAATAAAGAGCCTCTAAAATAAACTATTTAGTAATTTATTGTCTCCTTTTTTGGTGATTAAATAATCGTGTATGGTTTTTGTATGGTTATTTGAGAATGGAAACTTCTATGTATACAGGTAAATGATCTGAAGGATACTTCAAATCCTTACTATCGCTCAATACTGCATATTTATTGACTTGTATGCTTCCTTTACTGACAAATAGATAATCAATTCTTCTGTTTACTGGTTTATCAAATTCAAAACCATTGAACGTTCCTGTAGGTCCGAAAGGCGGGGTAATTGATACTTCTTTTGAATCATTTAAAGCAGTTTTAAACAATTTAATATTCTCTGTTTCCGGTTCCAAATTAAAATCTCCCATCAGAACCAATGGTAGGTTATTCGCGTTGATCGCTTTGATTTTGTCCAATATCAATGAGACACTTTTCAATCGGGCCACTTCACCCACATGATCAAAATGTGTATTGAAAACCCAAAGTTGTTGCTTTGTCGTTACATTTTCAAATAATGCATAGGTACAGACTCGGTTGCATACAGCATCCCAACCCATCGATACTTTGTCGGGAGTTTCAGAGAGCCAAAAGGTGGAACCTTCAATAATTTTAAATTTTTTCTTATTGTAAAAAATAGCCGAGTACTCACCTTCATCATTTCCATCATCGCGACCAACACCAATAAAACCATAATCTACCAAAACACTGTCCATATCTTTCATCTGATTTGGCATTGCTTCCTGTACTCCAAGAATATCAGGCGCATAAAATTGGATTTGGCCTATCATCCAATCACGTCTGTTATCCCAACTGTTGTCGCCTTCTTTTGGGTAGTCTAATTTGATGTTATAGCTCATAAGTGTTAACTCTTGAGCGTTCATAGAACTCATTATAAAAAAAGAAATAATTCCAAAAACTATCTTTTTCATGATATAATTAATAGATAAATTATAATTTCAGGACTTAATATCACTAATCTTTTTTAGATCTTCCCAAGCCAAAAGAATTTGGGACAAACCATTTATGTGTTTGCCCCAATTTCTAAATTATAGATTATTGTTTTATTAACTTCACGGCTTCTGTTCCTTTTGCTGAACCAATTCGTGCAATATAAATCCCTTGGGATAAAGTTGAAATATCAATTTTTGCCTCAAGTTCATTTGGCTGTAGACTCATAACCTTTTTTCCGTTAATATCCATCACATCAATTGATGTAATGACAGTGTTTTCAGATTTGAATGTCCAATCGCCAATTGACGGATTTGGAAATACCTTAAAATTTAAAGATTGAAATTCGTCGACGCCCAAGACCGCAGAAAAAGTGATATCATCTATGTATATGACATTATCTTGATCTCTAGCGGCAAAATCAGGAAAAAAAACAATTCTGTTAAGCCCTGCCGCTTGAGGCGCTCCTATATAAGAGGAAAAATCAAAAGTAATTTCTTCCCATTGATTGATTACTGTATTGGGAACCTTCAACTCACCCATATTGTTTGGCAAATTCCCATTGGTACCTTCAATCTTAAACCCGACATCACTCACAATAGGCTTCCATACCTTCATTCTAACAGTACTATTAGTTGCGTTAATGGTAAATGAACCAACGTTATCTGTAAAAAATCCGGCAAAGTCCAATCCAGCGTCCTCTAATGTAACTTGTGCCACTGTTGCAGAGGTATTGATTCCAGAAGGATCAGGATTAGGTATGACCATCAAGGCAGGATCTGACCCATTCGCAAACGACCCCCACGTCCAAGTGGCGCCGTTACCGCCAGCTTCAAAATCTACAGGATTTACCTGTGAAAATCCCATTGATCCTATCAACAGGAAACTCAAAAATGTAATTTTTTTCATATTACTAAATTTTTAGTTAATAATTAAATTTAATGGTTCGTTACCATATCATTTAAAAGTACTCAAAATTGTCATCATTTTAAAATATAGTATCAATCCTTTTCGATATTTTTTTGACTTTGAAAAATTCTACTCGTAAATAATATAATTGAACATGCTTAAGGCCATATACCCTTTCATATAAATAGTTTTTAACATACTCTACTCACCTGCAATGCTTTATCCTGAAATAAATTCAGGTGCAAAAAAAAGTATTTGATTCATTATCCAATCAGGTTTGTTGTCTCAACTATGTTTATCCACTTTTTGACAGTCTAATATTATTTCATAGTGCATCAAATTTTTTACTTTATTGCACCATGGTCGTAGTGAAGCAAATGACAGTTAACATGAAACTGATTGTGAATATTTTGAAGTTACTTTCATATCAATGTCCATGGATATTAGTAGTTTTGACCCCTTAATTTTTGAAAAATTCTATAGATGCAATTTCTATTACTTATTCATGATTTTAACCGTTTGGATCGTTTCCTTTTTGAAAATCGTTTTATCAAAAAAGTTAAATATATCATCTAAATGTGCAAAGGGGATTGATGACAGTTCATGTTTTCCGCCGATGACTTTATATAAATAGAATGGTGTTTCTAATTTTTTCAGTTTTTCAACAATAGTTGCAGAACCATCCAGTATTAAATAACCCACTTTTTCGGGTTTGCAGAAATGATGTGGTGCACTTCCATAAGGTACTAGATTATCTTCGGTGCCATGAAAAAATGCCGATGGCAATGCATTTGCTTTAGTGATATAATTGGCATTGACCATGGCTCCTGCCAATGAGAATACACCTGCAAATTTTATGTTTTGATAAGGCTTAATATTATCAATAAAATATTCTTTCATATAAACGGCATTGAGCATTCCTTCTGCCCCTGCACTGCTTCCTCCTGCAATGATTTTTGTGGTGTCCGCGCCAAGCAATGCTTTATTTTGATAAATAAATTGTGCCGCATCCAAGAAGTCAATGGCTGCATTTTTGAATGTCAGCAATTTTTCAGATGTGGGACAGTCACATCCAAAACCTGTTTGTTGTCCTTTCCGAGTGAGTCGATAGGATATAAAAACACCTAAATAACCATTTTCAGCCGTTAATTCGGCCAATCTTTTCTCACTTGGAAAATCCCGACTACCGCCAACAAATCCTCCGCCATGCATCCATAACAGGACTGGGACTGAATCGCCTTTCTTTAAGTTTTTTGGCGTATATACGTCCATTTTCAAGGTGTCTAATCCTTTAATGGAATACGTATAGGTTGTAACTTTAGTTTGAGAATATACCAAACAAGAACTAAATAGAATTATGTATAAAAAGAAATTCTTCATGCTATCAATTAATTTTTTCTATTAAAACACCACTAATGACCGTGGTACCCTCGATTGGTTTCAAATTTATGGTTATTCCTTTATTATTTTTAATTTTTAACTCGGTTATAAGAGTCACACCATATTTTTCGGGATAGGATTTTGACATATTGAATTGACTTTCAATAAGTGTATCATTGACAATGACATCAAAAATTCGTTGAGATTTTTTTGTCTGACTATCTTTTTTTGAATCATTTAAATTGTAAATTATATCAATTTCACTTTTTAATTGAGGTTCAACAAAATATATAGTCACTTTATAATCTCCATCCGGCACATCTACTTTGTAAGTTGTACACCCTTCCAACATGGTCTGATATAAAGGTTCGGAAGTTGTGTTCATAATATCATGCGGAATGCCTTGATGTTTATCCTTGCTTAAATTAAACGCTTTGCCATTAACAAATCCAAATAGATTTTCACTGTATGCTCTATCAGCCAAAAAAACAATATCATTTGCTGCGTCTGAATAATCAAAATGTGAACCAATATTAATGCCAATTCTTTCTGGAGCAAACCGTTTTAGGTTATCGATTTTATTAACTACGATTGATTTGACAGCTTTTTCAGTATTGGCATCAGCTCTAAGAGTATTCTTTCCATCCGTAAATGGAACGTCAACAGTCGCTAACCCGTTTTCGAATTTAAGTTTTTGAAAAAATTCATCATTTAAATAAAGAGAACTTTCATTTTGATTTGAAAACAGTGATATTGAATACGTGTCATTAGCTACCAAATTTATGGCATGATCTGAATTCAAGGCAATATGAACGAACGGTGCTGAATCATTCAGCACAGATTTGTACCAATAATAAATATCCTTCGGTTGTCGATTGTATTGAACAAGTCCTTTTTGATTGACATGCGGAATGGCATCGCCACGAAACTCCGAACCAAAATCAGCAAAATTCCATGCGGTCATTCCTGCCACAAAATCCCGTTCCATGACTTGTCGATAATACCCTTTGTGCAACAATAACTGGTATTCTTGTGAGAAATCATATTTTTTTGGAGTTTGGGTTGAAATCCTCACATCAGCGCCTGGGCCATATTCTGAAACCATAATGGCCCTTTTTGGAAATCGCTTATGTTGATCGTCCAAAAACACGCCTAAATCCTCAATCGTATCATGATACCAACCAAAATAGAGGTTCCAGCCAACGAGCATTGACAGATCTGCAATTTTGGTTTCGTTATAAAGTTCGTTAAAATGTAACGCCATTACCGTGATGCGATTTGGTGCGTTTTCACGTGTAAAATCCTCCATTTGTTTGGCGAGCTTATAAGTGTAAACTTTAGCGTCCTCCTTTTCTTTATCAGAAGATTTTGAATCGAACGCCATTCGAAGGAAAATCTCGTTCATATACCCAAACATCACCACCGAAGGAAAATTGTAATACTGTTTGATATGCTCTTCGTGCATTTTCATGCTTGTCTCGAAAAATTCTGGCGTATTGGTTACTTTATTGACAATCGGAATTTCTGTCCACACCAATAAACCGAGTTCATCACACAATTTATACAGTTCCCTTGAATGTGGATAATGTGCAAAGCGGATGACATTCGCTCCCATATTTTTTATCAAATGGATATCGTTCTCCTGAAGATGCATTGGCACAGCATTGCCATAACCTTCATAATCTTGATGACGGTTGACACCAATCATTTTATAAGGTTTTCCATTGAGAAAAAAACCTTTATCAGGATCAACACTTACCCAACGGAAAGCTATTTGTTGTGATTTTTCATCCAGAATGTTTCCATTTTTATCAGTCAACTCAATATGTAATTGGTATAAATACGGCTGCTCTGGCGACCACAATTTGGGTTTGTTGATTTCTGGGAATCTAAGGTTAACTGTTTCCGATGCAGTGCCTTTAATTTGAAGTTTCTGTGTTTTAGTTCGAATAAGTTTTCCATAGGCATCTGTAATGGATAATTGAAGTTGATTTGAAGTTGATTTTTCTTCAAAATTGTCAATTAATACTGTGACTTCTACCCTAGCCTTTTCATTTGAAACATTGAAATAATCGACATAAAATCCATCGGAAGCAAAATCGGCTAAAGATATATGCTGTTTCGGCACTGCAATCCATTCCACATCGCGATAGATGCCCCCATAAAAGGTAAAATCAGCATCCAATGGTGGAATGTTTTCATTATGAGAATTGTCCACTTTGACTTCAATAAGGTTATAGGATCCAAAATTGATCAACGAACTCAACTCAAAATTGAAAGCGGTGTATCCTCCCTTATGACTGCCTAGAAGTGTTCCGTTAAAGTATACTTCGGCATCTTGATTGACTCCATTAAACTTTAAATAATAAATTGATTCTTTTTTTTCAGAAGCTATAAAGAGTTGCTTTTGATACCATCCGACACCTCGGTAATAACCTTTTTGATCATCAAAGGCATCATCCTTGTTCCAAGTATGAGGGATATTGACGGTTTGCCAATTGGATTTAGTAGTGTCTAAAGTAAATTGCCATCCCGAATTGATAATTGTTTTTTGCGCGTTAATTTGAAAAGAAAAAACCACACACAACGCTACTAGTATGAATTTCATATGGTATGTTATATGTGGCATCAATTAACTATTAATCATTAAGGGTAAACATGTTTTTAAATTTAAAATCGGAACTAGGTTCAATGGCAATTTCAAATTCACCTGGTTCTACCGTGAAGTTCATTTCATTATTATAAAATTTCAAATCTTCTACCGTAATGGTGAAAGAAACTGTTTGACTTTCACCTTTTTTAAGGAATATTTTTTGAAAGCCTTTCAATTCTTTTATAGGACGCGTGACACTCCCAACTTTATCGTGAATATAGAGTTGAACTATTTCATGTCCATCATTATTACCGGTATTGGTTACAGTTGTGGTAGCAGTCAACGTATCATTAAATCCAATAGTTACTGATGATAATTTCAAATCGGAATATTCAAAAGATGTATAGCTTAAGCCATGTCCAAACACAAACAAAGGTGTATTTGGAACATCGATATAGTTAGACTTATAATCTTCCTTTGGGTCGTTTTCAGGAATTGGTCTTCCCGTATTTTTCATATTGTAATAAATTGGTACTTGACCTACATTTCTTGGGAATGTCGCTGTCAACTTTCCTGATGGGTTATAAACGCCATACAAAATATCAGCAATTCCTGAACCACCCATGGTGCCTGGAAACCAAGCTTCCAAAATCGCATCTACTTGATCGACTTCTTCCGAAAGATTCAAAGGTCTGCCATTCATCAATACCAAGATAATTTGTTTATTTGGTACTGCTTCACGGATTTTTTGAATCAATTTTGGTTGAATTCCTGGGATTTTTAGATTGGTTCTTGATGCGGCCTCTCCACTCATGCCGTGGTCCTCACCCATTACCATAACAACAACGTCCGCTTTTTTGGCTGCGTCAATCGCTGCTTGAAAACTGGTTTCATCATCCTTTAAAATCTCACATCCTTGAGCGTAGATAATCTGATTGTCTTTCAAATAGTCCTTTAAACCTTCAAAAACACTGACAGATTTTCCTTTTCTGTCGCCTGCGCCACCCCAATTGCCATTGATGTGATATTCGTCTTTTGCTAAGGGTCCAATTAAAGCAATCGTTTTTGTTTTATCTAAAGGCAATGCTCCGTTATTGTTTTGCAGCAACACCGATGATGCAGCGGCTGCATCTCGAGCCGTTTTTAAAAATTCAGGTTTGTAAATGGTTTCTTTTTCTCTGGTTTCATCACTGTATCGATAAGGATCGTCAAATAATCCCAATTTGAATTTTGACAGTAAAATGCGTCGACAAGCATCATTTATGATGGCTTCATCCACTTTTCCTTCTGCAATCAATTCTTTTAAATATAATCGGTAAACGCTTCCCATCATATCCATATCCACACCAGCATTCATACCAATACGTGCAGCATCTTTATCATCTTCTGCAAAGCCGTGCGGAATCATTTCATTAATGGACGTATAATCCGAAACCACAAACCCTTTAAATTGCCATTCGTCCCTTAAAATATCCCTCAATGTGTATTTGTTTCCAGATGTTGGGACGCCATTCAATTCATTAAACGCAGACATAAAGGTTTCTACACCTGCATCAACCGTAGCTTTGAATGGTGGTAAATAGACATTTCGCAATTCATCGTCTCCCATATTAACGGTGTGATAATCCCGACCAGCTTGCGCTGCGCCATAGGCTACATAATGTTTTGCACAGGCTAAAATGGTATTATTTTTAGACAAATCATCGCCTTGAAATCCTCTCACGTAGGCTTTAGCTATTTCGCTTCCCAAATACACATCTTCGCCAGCACCTTCCGAAATTCGTCCCCAACGTGGGTCACGGGCAATATCAACCATGGGTGCAAATGTCCAATGTAAACCTTCTGCCGATGCTTCTTCTGCTGCAATACGTGAACTTTTTTCGATAAGATTTAAATCCCAACTTGCAGCAAGTCCTAAATTG
>JBGSXJ010000346.1:0-2088 GCA_041751535.1 Aquaticitalea sp. | reverse complement strand
GTATATTTTATACATTGCTGCGAAATAAAGAAGAGTACGATCCGCAAAGAAAAAAGAAAGATGCAGCAAAACAGAAGGAAGCCAAAATAAAAATGCTTGAAAAGCAAATTGAACATTTAAAGGCATCCTGAGTAAAAAAGCAGGAAAACAGTGTGAGTTTTGAGTTTACATATTTTCCTGATATTCAATGTTTTGTGCCGATCGAAAAAAAGTGTTATATAGGAGATTTCAGTAGTTTCAGATTTGAAACAGCCATAAAGACGTCGAGTTTTTGTAAATTATTATGCAAAATACTTAAAATTCGCTTGTTTATAAGTCATTGAAAATCAGTGTTCTGCAAAAGTGATATAAAGGAGTCCCCGCAACATTAAGCGTCGCCATTCGATGTAGATAACACAGCGGGGCCTTATTTCAGGTTTCAGCTTTCAGTCCACGCGACATCGGGCTATAGCCATGCGATGCAAATAACACGCTCATTTTAAATTGTTTGTCTGGTTTGGGTGTGTAAAGACTAATAAATTTATTTGATATTTTGGTAATATGGTAGTACATTAAAAGTCCCATACACACAGAATCCCTTTGAAACCTGGTAAACAAATGCCCACTTTCAGTATGGATCTTCTGTTCTTCTTGCCATCAGATTGGTGCAAAGACACCCTATAGGAGAATAGCAATTATAATCAAACAGATCGTGTATGGGATATTGTCTAAGCCTTTTAAACAATAACCAAATGTACAAAAATCGAACCACAAAAAACAAGTCTGAGCTCGATGGAAATGGATTTCCATCAGTTAATCAGTACGCTGCGGGAATAGACATTTCCGTCAAAGAACATTTAGTAGCAGTAGGTGCTCACTGTTGTGAAGACTATATTCGAGCCTACGATTCTGACACCAATAGTTTAAGGAATTTAGTGGACTGGCTGAAGAGCTGTAAAATTCAAACCGTAGCGATGGAAAGCACTGGTGTTTATTGGATACAACTATTCAGCTTACTTCAACAAAGCGGTATGGAAGTCATTTTAGTAAATCCTGTAACTGTGAAGAATATATCAGGTCGTAAAACTGATGAATCGGATGCAGCATGGATACAACGTTTGCATAGCTATGGATTGCTGAAGGGAAGCTTTCAACCTGAAGAGGAGATAAGACAACTGAGGTCCTTAGAAAGACATAGAAAGACTATCATTTCTGATATGAATAGATATATTAATCGAGTTCAAAAATGTTTAGAAGTAATGAATATCAAAATACATGTAAAGCTGAGTGATATCATGGGAAAAACCGGACAGCTAATGCTTGAGGCCATTATTGCAGGACAAAGAGATCCGCAAGAATTAGCAAATCTGGCAGATCCACGAATCAAAAAAAGTAAAGAAGAATTAGCCAAATCATTAGTAGGGATGTGGACGGATGTTGATGTATTCTTAATGGAGCAAAATTATAATAGTTACAAGCATCTTTGCGACCAATTAAAACTGATGGATGTAAAAATTGAAAAACAGATACAACTTATACTGGCTCAATCCAATGAAGGGCTAATAATTGAAGCCAAAAAACTAACAAGAAAACCAAGGAAAAATGATCATAACTTCAATGCCAGGGAATATTTGATAGAATTAACAGGAATAGATCTTACAAGAATAGAGGGGCTCCAGTCAAATTCCATATTAACAATAATATCAGAGACAGGAACAGATATGACAAAGTGGCCAACAAAGAAACATTTTGAATCGTGGCTAAGCTTGGCACCAAATAATAAAATTTCCGGGGGACAATTATTGAAGTCAAAGGTCAAAAAGACAAAAAATGCAGCAGGAGCAGCATTTAGGATGGCAGCATTTACACTATCTAATAGCAATAGTGAATTGGGAAAATTCAAAAAGAAAATGGTAGCAAGAGGGGGAGAAAAAATGGCGATAATAGCAACAGCTCGAAAAATGGCTGGTATATTTTATACATTGCTGCGAAATAAAGAAGAGTACGATCCGCAAAGAAAAAAGAAAGATGCAGCAAAACAGAAGGAAGCCAAAATAAAAATGCTTGAAAAGCAAATTGAACATTTAAAGGCATCCTGAGTAAAAAAGC
>JBGSXJ010000345.1:0-2153 GCA_041751535.1 Aquaticitalea sp. | reverse complement strand
ACTCCAGGACCTCTTAAGGTATCAGAATTGGCGAAGGGTGCATATTCAATGCGAATTTTTTTGGAAGGTTGTGCAGTTGATGTTATTGTGAAACACAAACTGACCAAAAGAAATAATACGTAATGGAATGCTTTCAAGATATTATTGATTCGTTTTCAAAATTAGACATATTAGTGGCCTAGTATTGCTAGTTAACAAAAGATTTAACAGTTAAATAGAGTTATAATCGTCAAACAGACATACAATTCGCTACTTAAATGAATTTTTCAAAAGCCAGACTTTTTATGAACGCTCAATGTTATTCCAATTCAAAGGTTTTTATCTTATAATCGTCTGCTTCCTATCAGGGCCAACAGAAACAATAGTAATCGGTATTTCCAATTCCTTTTCCAGAAATTCAATGTATGCCATCAATTGTGCTGGCATTTGTGAAGCTTCGGTCATTTCGGTCAAATCGGCATTCCAACCTTGCATTTCGGTATAAATAGGAGCGACGTTTTCTGCCTCAATATTAAATGGAAAGTGTTGAATGGTCTCGCCTTTATAATTGTAGGCGGTGCACACTTTTAGGGTTTTAAATCCTGAAAGTACATCACCTTTCATCATTATCAGTTTGGTAACACCATTTATTTGGCATGCATAACGCAATGCCACTAGGTCTAACCAACCGCAACGACGTGGACGTCCCGTAGTAGCTCCAAATTCATTACCCACGCGACCCATGGTTTCGCCATCTTCATCAAACAATTCCGTTGGAAAAGGTCCGGATCCCACACGTGTGGTGTAGGCTTTAAAAATTCCAAAAACCTCACCGATTTTATTTGGTGCAATGCCCAATCCTGTACAAGCGCCTGCGGCAGTCGTATTGGAGGACGTTACATACGGATAGGTTCCAAAATCAATATCCAATAATGATCCTTGTGCACCTTCAGCTAAAATGGATTCACCATTAAGCTGTGCTTGATGCAAATATTCTTCAGAATCGATGAATTTTAAAGTTTTTAAGGTCTCTATGGATTTAAAGAACTCTGTTTCCAATTCTTTTAAATCGTACTGGACATCTACATTATAAAATGCAATCATGGCCTCGTGTTTATCGGCCAATGCACGATACTTATCTTTCCAGCCGGCCAATTCAATATCACCAACACGTATGCCATTACGACCCGTTTTATCCATATAGGTCGGACCAATGCCTTTTAAGGTAGAGCCAATTTTGGCCTTTCCTTTGGACGCCTCACTGGCAGCATCTAACAATCGATGGGTTGGAAGAATAATATGTGCTTTACGCGAAATCAATAAAGATTTTCTATAGTCAATATTTTGTTCTTCAAGTTTATCCAGCTCTTTCTTGAAGATCACTGGGTCAATGACCACACCGTTACCCACAAGGTTTGCCTTGCCTTCGTGAAAAATGCCCGAAGGAATTGTATGAAGTACATGTTTTTTACCGTTAAACACCAATGTGTGCCCTGCATTAGGGCCACCTTGAAATCGTGCAATGATATTGTATTTGGAGGTCAATACATCGACAATTTTTCCTTTGCCTTCATCTCCCCATTGTAAACCAAGTAGTAAATCTACTGCCATTTTGAAAAATTAATTGGGTTGTTTGTTTTTTGTTCCGTAAAAATAAAGTGAGTGATTGGTGATGGAAATATCGAAGACTTCCTCAATCGTTTTTTTGATGGTTTGTATGCGTGGATCGCAAAATTCTATAACTTCACCAGTGTCAGTGAGGATGACATGGTCGTGTTGTTTGTCAAAATAGGATTTTTCGTAATGTGCCTGATTTTGACCAAACTGATGCTTTCGAACCAAAGCGCATTCCAATAGTAATTCGATGGTGTTGTATAAGGTTGCCCGGCTCACACGATAGTTTTTGTTTTTCATTTTGATATAGAGTGATTCGATGTCAAAATGTTCTTCACTATCATAAATTTCCTGAAGTATAGCGTAACGTTCAGGTGTTTTTCGATGTCCTTTGCCTTCAAGAAAATTGGTAAATACATTTTTTACGATTTCCTGATTGCTATGTTCTGTTTTTAGGCTCATATTGGAATGCCGAGTTTCGGTGGCAAATTTACGATTTTTTATACTCTTGTCACCTTTTCGATACCGTTAATTTTTTTAAGATTGTCCATCAGTTTTTT
>JBGSXJ010000344.1:0-11731 GCA_041751535.1 Aquaticitalea sp. | reverse complement strand
TTCTTCAATATTCAATGTTATTGAATTGACCTTGTCGAAGATGTTCTTAAATTCATTGACAAACAAGTGGACATTTTGTCTATTGAGTATGCCTTTGATTTTAAATTGACTGTTGTAACTAGTAATTTCAAGATTCATAATAACCTAATTAAAATTAAACAATAGATTGGATGCTATTAATCAGGGGTTTTGGTGCTATTAATCAGGAAATTATAGTATAAATATTAAGCTATAAAATAATAATTCAAAAAAAATTCGTTCAAAGGTCATAACAGTGGATGAAAGTAATTAAGAAGCAACTTATACCGTTAAAAAAACAATATCAAATAATTAAAAGTCAATATTTTCTATCAGGATGAAACATGTCCATGTTTAAGGATGGAGTTTTGTTAGCTATTATTTCAGAAACCAATAAGCCTGTGGCGGTCGCCATACTCCATCCCATCATAGCATGCCCAGCCGCAACGGTCAGGTTATTACATTTTGAAGATTTGCCGATATATGGCAAACCGTCAGGAGAAACAGGTCGCAAACCACAAGCTGCATTATCTTTTTCTTCATCTGTTAAAGTGATTTCGGGGTAATATCGGCTAGCTGCTTTGGAAATCGCCTCAACCCTCACTTTATTGATATCATGATTGATACCCGCAATCTCCATAGTTCCTGCAAATCGTGTAAATCCATTCATTGGTGTCACCGCAACTTTGGCTTCTGCCAAAATAGATGGAATTTTTATCCCTGTTACTTGAGAGGTGTTTATTCTATAGCCTTTTCCTGCTTGCAACAATAATTTCAACCCAAGTTTTTTGCTTATTGTATTGCTCCAAGAACCCGCAGACAAAACAAATTCGTCCGCCTGAAAAGTCCGATTGTTGGTTTTAAGCGAACTAATTTTGCCATTCACTATTTGTAAATCTTCTACTTTTTCGTTTGAAAATAACTGAACTCCAACTAACTTCAAGTGCGCTTGCATTTCCACCATAAATTCTTGAGGTGTAGTGTGCGAATCGCAAGCATAATAAGTTGCGCCTTTTGCATTAATAGTAATGTTAGGTTCTAATAGTTTTAGATCTTCCAGATTAATTTCCCTTGCTTCAAGACCTTCCCTCTTTGCCAAATGTGCTGCCTTCATTTCTTCTTCCAGCATTTTATCAGTTTGGCATAACATCAACAAGCCTTTCTTTTCATAATGAAATGTAAAACCTTCATCATTTTTGATTGAATCATATAATTCCTGACTCAATAAAGTAATATCCTTTATTGCTGGAATTGCTTTAGCCACATGATTGGCATTGCAAGACTTATTGAATGCATACGACCATTTTAAAAATTCGGTATCCAAACGCGGTTTGATATACAACGGACTCGCTGGATTGAACATCCATTTCAAGCCTTTTTTCATGACGCCTGGTGCTGATAGAGGCACAATATGACTTGGCGATAAATAACCAGCGTTGACATACGATGCACCAGCATCCATATTGGACTGATCTATAATCGTGACTTGATGACCCGCTTTTTGAAGATAATATGCAGAACATAATCCTATGATTCCGCCTCCTATGATGATTACTTTTTTGTTCATTTTACCTTTTGTCTGTCAGTTCGAGCGTAGTCGAGATGCGTTCTCGACTACGCTCGATATGACAGAACTTTATTTTTGTGAATTTATATTATATCACTTGAAATCCAAAAGCATACGGGTCGTCTTCAGAATCAATGGTAATGGTATTGTGTCCATATATTTTTGCCCAACCCTGGATGCATGGAATGATAGCATCTTTTCCTTTTAAAGTGGTTATCTCTTCCACGCGACCGATGAATTTGCTTCCAATATAACTTTCGTGAATGAAATCTTCACCTTTTTTTAGTTTGCCTTTTGCATGTAATTGTGCCATTCGCGCTGATGTACCTGTGCCACATGGGCTTCTATCAATGGCTTTGTCACCATAAAACACAGCGTTTCTTCCAGATGATATAGGGTCAAGTGGCGTTCCTGTCCAAAGTAAATGTGTTACATCCCTGATAGTTTCATTTTCTGGATGAATAAATGCATTTGGATATTTTTCATTAATACGTCGCCGTAACACTTGCGAATATTGAATAATCTTACTTGCCGAAAAATCTTGAATTCCTGAAAAATTGGCTTGAGCATCAATGATGGCGTAAAAGTTTCCGCCATAGGCCACATCAAAAGTGATTTCTCCCAATTCTGGACAATCTACCGTCAAATATTCAGCAGCTAAATAACTTTTGACGTTGATCAATTTTACCCAATCCACTTTTCCGTTGGTTTGCTGATATTCAATTTCCACCAAACCTGCTGGCGCCTCCATCCTGATTTTTCCGGGGACTTTAGGCGTGACTAAACCCTCTTCTATCGCAATGGTAATGGTGCCAATAGTTCCGTGGCCACACATTGGCAAACAGCCTGATGTTTCAATAAATAAAATGGCAAAGTCATTTTCTGCTTGATGTGGCGGATATAAAACGCTTCCGCTCATCATATCATGTCCACGAGGTTCGAACATCAACCCTTTGCGAATCCAATCAAACTCTTTTATAAAGTGTTGACGCTTTTCGCTCATGGTAGAGCCAACAAGTTCCGGTCCGCCCGATTTAATAACCCTCACAGGATTTCCGCAGGTATGCGCATCAATGCATTGAAATGTTGTTATCATAACCGAAAAATTGCATGTATAAATTTACATCATTTGCAACTTCAAATTAAAAATGGCCTCAAAATAATTGAAGGCCCTTTTTAAAAAGGAATAGAAGAAATTTTTAAGCCTTTTTTACATACTTTGTGATGATGACAATTTGTTGTCCATCTACTTTACCTTCAATATATTCGGCATTTTCATGATCTAATCGAATGTTTCTTACCGCTGCTCCTTGCTTGGCAACCATACTGGAGCCTTTTACTTTTAAATCTTTAATTAACACCACCGAATCACCAGCTTGAAGAATAACGCCATTGACATCGCGATGAATGATTTGGCTGGCTTCATCTTGATCCTCGCCAGTGGCACGAGCCAATGCCAATGCTTCATCGTCGAGATACATCATATCCAACAAATCTTTTGGCCAACCTTCATTCCTTAAACGCTGCAGCATTCTCCAAGACATGATTTGTACAGATACATTTTCGTTCCACATGCTCTCATTCAAACATCGCCAATGATTGCCATTCATATCTGTTTGTTTTTCTATTTGACTCAAACATGTATCACATACCAATATACTGTTATCGGCCGACTCGTTTAAAGAAGGCGGAATGGTATATACTTTTAATCCGTTGGTGGCGGTGCATAATTCGCAGGTATTGTTGCTTCTATTTTGTAATGTTTGTAAAACGCTCATACTTTCGATATTGATTTTGAAGCGATAAAGGTATGTTAAATAAAAAAAGGACATCCAATGGACATCCTTTATATGCAAAGTTATTATATTCTATTTGGACAGGCCTGCAACATAGGTGTAAAGATAATCACCATGGCGATTATCGAAATACTTTCTTCCTTTTTCATCCATTGCTTTTCTTGAAGCTTCATCTTTCCAATGGGCTTCAAAAAGTTCATCATCCCTTTCTCCCATTTTATCCAAATCAGCCAAAGAATCCAAAAAGAAGGCTTCAACAGCTTCCGTTCTATCCGAACCCCACGCATGCGCCATTGGATAATAAGCCTTGATATGTTCATTTTTATTGGTGACATTATCAAAATACTCTTTACTCAAGGCATCAAATTCTTCGTCGGTTGCTGTCTCATCCGAATATTTAAAATGTCCCTTGCGCACATAGCAAATCATATCTTTTGTCGGCGGTGCGCTCATCAGCTTGGCATTGGGCATTGTTACGTAAATTTCATCGGAATGATTTGGAGAATAATACATATTTCTTTTTTTGAAAAAAGCTTCACGAGCTTTCGCATCTTGCCAAGCTGCTGATGCAAGTTCGCCATTGCGTTCTGCTGCTTTACCAAGGGCTTCCCACGACGGATAGGTTTGCACATATAATAACTCTGTATTATCGGGAGTCATACGATGCATAAAATAAGAAGCACTCAGGACATGTTCATTTTTCATAGTAACCTTTTCGAGATACTCTTTTTCGACGGCTTTCCATTCGTCCATTTTAAAATTTTCATTGTCCATGTTCCAGTGCATAGTAGTTACCGTAACATACATTGGTTGCTGTTCTTGGGCCAAAGATGGAGTGTTACCCATTAACATGGCCATTGCGAATACCATAAAAAATAGATTTTTTGTTTTCATAATTGATTAAAATTAAAGTTAGTATATAGATTAATTAACTACAACGCTGCATGGGGCAACCTTTAATCTTGGGGATTTATGAAAAAAATGCTATTCAATAAAAGGATTGTGGAGAAGTATAAAGATATAAAAATAAATTGAAAATCAATTCAAATTATTGACTTTCAGTTATTTGTAGTAATAAGATTACATTAGTGGAATAAGAATATTTCAAAATAATTTAAGCCAATTGATCGCGCATTTTTTTATGCATGCCTTTAATTACCATTGCGTAAGAATGGTCAATGAGCTCCTTTATTAAACTTACAGATAGTTCTCCGGTTTGAATGTAAACACTGTTCCATTGTTGTTTGTGCATGTGATAACCTGGCTGAATACTTTCGTAGGTGGCTCTCAATTCTTGAGCATAATCGGGATCACATTTTAAATTTATAAAACCATTTCCTTCTTCCAGCTTCCTTAATGACACCAGTAAAAACATTTTACCCAATACCTTAAAAACCAAAGTGTCTTCATCAAAAGGAAATGCTTCTGTAACACCCTTTTTAACTACGCAATAGTCCCTAATTTGCTCAATGTTCATCAGGTTCTATTTTATAAAGGATTGGTTTACTTGGAGTGGCATCATTTTCAAAAGGTGCAATTTGAAGGTTTAAAAGATAACTCCCATCCTTCACTCTATTCGGCACATAAATGAATTCCGTAATGGTACAGTCCATTCTGATCTCACCCTGAAAATCCCAAAAAGCTTTATGTACTGATAGTTTTCCTCCGTCATGTTCCCTGTCGACGCTCGGTAAATCGATCAAAAAATGTTTGATACCTGTTTCTCTCACAAATATCATGGCTTCTTCAGTTAAATATGGCCAATTGGTATTGGAATAATGCTTGTTTTTCTTCTCTTTTATATTCGGCATAGATCTAATTACCAACGCTTCAGGGGACTTCCCTTTTAGCAACAACTCAATCTGATTTTTGGAAAAGATATAATCGTCAAAATATTTTTCTGGAGCTACGGAAATGACTTCAGCCAAAAAGAAAAACTGCTTTAAATTCTTGTTGATGGAATGAATTTCTTGAGTGATATGCCCAACACATTCGGTATGGGTACCATGTCCGTGCGGATTGAAATAAATGTTGTTAAAATTTACAGAAGCGCCTTTGGAAACACTTCCAGTCCAGTCCTCTTTGACAACCGGCTCGATAGTTGGATCGCCAATATACCATGCATTTACGTTATTTTTTGAAGAGCGCAATGGAATGGAAATATCCAATGGTTTTGATAAATCCACAATATATTTTTTAGAATTGTATTCGACGGTTGCACGCATAATAGGTGGATTATTTTAAGGTTAAGTCACTCATCAATTTCTGCTAGAATAGTACCGTAATTTTACAAATATTAGATTTTAATACTGTGTCACTTTAAATTTAGCATAAATAAATCAGATGCAATACCGTCACTCAAAAATTTTCCTTTTTTTGTGACCAACAATTTGCCATCATCAAGATACAATAAATGTTCATTCAAATGTTTTTGAGATTGCTCTAAAAGGTATTTTTTATAATTTTCACCAAAATCATATACGACTTTCTCCAGCGAAACGCCCCAAATGGTTCGCAGTCCAGTCATAACATATTCGTTGTATTTATCGGTTGTTGATAGCGTTTCTATTTCTAATGGAAGTTGATTTTTTTCCAAAGATTGAATGTATATGGAATTGTTCCGAACGTTCCAACTACGTTGTTTTCCGTTAAACGAATGTGCTGAAGGACCAATGCCGATATAAGGTTTTCCTTGCCAATAGGCAGAATTGTTCTTGCTGAAATAATCAGGCTTTCCAAAGTTGGACAATTCATAATGCAAAAATCCGGCTGCTTCCAATTTTTCTATTAGGATATGAAATTGTTGCTGTGCCAAGTCATCATCTACATTGCTGATAATCCCCTTTTTGATGAACGAAGCCAATGCCGTTTTTGGCTCTACCGTCAATGCATAACTTGAAATATGTGGAATATTAAAGGACAATGCTGTATCGATATTTTCAAACCAACGTTCATTGCTCAACCCGGGAATGCCGTAAATCAAATCGATGGAAATATTATCAAAATGGCGTGTTGCTTCTTGTAGACACTGTTTAGCTTCTTCAGCATTATGTGCACGGTTCATAAGCTTTAGATCTTCTTCAAAAAACGACTGAATACCAATGGAAAGCCTGTTGATCCCGATGTTTTTATACGCTTCAAAAATAGTTCTTGAATGCTTTTGATTTGCCATTAAATCATCTGGATTGGCTTCTAAAGTAATTTCTGGATGCTTTACAACTTTGTAGTTTTTATAAACTTCATCAATCAACAATCGTAACTCTTCAATTATCAATAAACTAGGTGTCCCACCACCAAAATAGATAGTTTCAACAATGGAATTTTTAAATTCGTCCTTTCGCAATTGAAGTTCTTGAACGAGAGCTTTTATCAATTCTGGTTTCTTTTTTAAAGAAGTTGAAAAATGAAAATCGCAATAGTGACACGCTTGCTTGCAAAATGGGATATGTAGGTAGATGCCAAAAGCCCCATCTAACTTCCCCGAAGGGGAAGAACCCTTAATCAAACTCTTAAACTCCGTGTTCGTAGTCAAAACATTAAAGATTTTTCTTTCGCATGTCAACAATTGGATTGTTCTTAATTCCCCCTTTGGGGGTTAGGGGGCTTTTACTGTTCTGCTTCACAAAGCTTGCCCATCCCGAATAGCTCTTTTCGCCTTCGATCTTTCCGGCGTTATAAAAATGGCAAACTGCTGCTGCCAAACCGTCAGTTGCATCGAGATTTTTTGGTAAGGTTTTGAGATTTAATAAACTTTGAAGCATTTTGGCCACTTGTTCTTTACTGGCGTTTCCGTTACCTGTAATTGCCATTTTAATTTTTTTTGGAGAATATTCTGTAATTGGAATTTCTCTGCTTAATCCCGCTGCCATTGCCACACCTTGTGCTCTTCCCAGCTTCAGCATACTTTGTACATTTTTACCGAAAAATGGTGCTTCAATAGCTATTTCATCAGGATGATGCGAATCTATGAGTTCAATGGTGCGTTCAAAAATGAGTTTTAATTTTAAATAATGATCGTCATATTTCTTCAGGTCCAATTCATTGAGTTGCATAAAACTCATGGTTTTTCCGACCACTTTTATGAGTCCAAAACCCATGATGGTTGTACCTGGATCAATTCCTAAAATGATTTTTTCTTTTGCCATTATCAACAGTATCGGCAGCCACTTAATGAAAATGAAACACCAAATGTAAGATATGCAAGATCTCCGTTGAATGAGAATCCATCAACATTTAAGTCATATGTATCTTCTCCGGCCAATGAATATACATATCCAAGATCGGTAAAAACAGTCATGGTTTCTGACAACCTATAATGAAATTCAAAACCACCCAACATATTCAAATAGGTATAAGTGTTCTCACTAAAATTTCCGAGTGGTTTTGTAAAACTCACTCCTGGGCCAGCGTGGCCAACGATTTCAAGTCGTTCTGGGAGAAATGTGAGCAACTGTGCAAAATTATAAACGGCCTGTACATTAATCCGGGTATAATTGAGTTTAAATTCCAAAGATCCGTCCGCTTCTGATGATCTGTTGAAACCAAAATCAAGTTTAGCGCCCCATTGTTCAGAAAAGAGATATTGCATACCTAAATTGACAGTTGGAAAATTGACATATTTGGTAAAATAACCATCATTTTCACCATCATCAATTGGATTGTTGACTCCAATGGCTATTTGTGCTTTGATTCTCTCTTTGTCCCGTTGCGCTTCCACTTGAAAACAGGCCAAAAATAACAGTGCTAAAAGGAGATAATTTTTGTGAAGCATCTTCATATGAGAATATTTGGTTTAATTTGTGACTATGATCAATGCGATATCATACAAATCTAAACAATTCTTGGTTGTGCTCATTAAATTAAGCGTTGTTGTCGGTGCATTTTATTTTATTTACGACAAATTAATTTATAATGATGAATTGGCATTTTATGATTTTTACCAATATTTAAGTGAAAATGGTCTTTTTTCGAACAAAAATGTCATTTTTCTGTTTTTTTTGACGTTTTTTAATTGGTTTTTTGAAATTCTAAAATGGAAAACTTTGGTTTCAACAATACAATCCATTTCATTTAATAATGCATTGGAGCAAAGTTTAGGAGCCCTGACTGCATCCATGGTAACACCAAATAGAATTGGTGAATATGGTGCCAAAGCGATGTATTATGAAAGGTCCAAACGAAAAAAAATAATGCTACTGAACTTGATCGGCAATATGTTCCAAATGACCACAACAGTTGCATTTGGAATTGTCGGATTGCTCTTTTTTATGAATAATTTTGCGCTGGAATTGAATTATTTAAACCTTTTAATCTTCACTTTTTCTCTGATGTTACTATTAGGCTTTTTTCTGTTCAGCCTAAAAAAATGGCGATTCAAAATCAAAGGCTTTTCACTTCACAAGATATTTAGGTTCATAAAGAACATTCCATTAAATATTAAGCTGAAAGCGTTCCTGATTTCGCTACTTCGTTATTTGATTTTTTCATTTCAGTTTTACTATTTACTGCTTATTTTTGGGATACCAATCACCTATTTTGAAGCCATGATGCTCATTACCACGATGTATCTTTTATCGTCCATTGTTCCTTCCATTTTTATTCTTGATGTGGTTGTTAAAGGAGGTGTTGCTATATTCTTGTTTGCATTTATGGGCATTGATGATTTGACTGTTTTAAGTGTGGTAACATTAATGTGGTTGCTTAATTTTGTGCTTCCAAGTATGGTAGGAAGTTATTATGTGATCCATTTTACACTTCCAGAAAAACTAAATACCGCATGACCCTAATTGCTGTTTGCATTACGCTTATTTATTTATGTTTTATCGCAAGCATTATTTATGGTTTTGACAAAATCAAGGATTTTTTCTTGCAGGATTTGAAACCAAAAACAAAATTTTCTGTGGTGATTCCATTTCGGAATGAGGCCAGAAATCTGCCAGCCTTATTGGAGTCTATTGCTAAATTGAATTATCCAAACTCCTTATTCGAAATAATTTTTGTGAATGATGATTCCACTGATGCTTCTGCAGAAATTATCAATCAAATAATTTATGATGTCCCTCAAATTGATATTCGCCTTATTAATAACTCACGACATACCAATTCCCCGAAAAAAGACGCCATTGCCACCGCCATTGCTCATGCAAAATACGACTGGATTGTTACCACAGATGCCGATTGCGTGCTACCAAAATTTTGGCTTGATAGTTTTGACGAATTCATTCAAAACCAAAATCCGGAATTCATTGTGGCTCCTGTGACTTATTCAAACATGCATACTTTATTGGATCGTTTTCAACTTTTAGATATGTTGAGTTTGCAGGGTTCTACGATTGGCGGCTTTGGAATTGGCAAGCCATTTTTGTGCAATGGCGCCAATTTAGCTTATACCAAACAACTTTTTAATGATGTCAACGGATTTAAGGGGAACTCTCATATTGGTAGTGGCGATGATATTTTTATGCTCGAAAAAGCCGTTAAAAATAAGCTGGCAAATGTTTGCTATCTAAAATGTACGCAGGCCATAGTATCGACACTGTCACAACCAAGTGTCGATGCATTGTTATCACAACGTGTGCGATGGGCGGCAAAGGCAAGTGGTTATCAAAATCTGTTCGCAAAACTTGTTGGGATCATCGTATTTTTGATGAATGGTGGTTTACTGGTTTTTGGATTGATGACATTCATTGGAATCACCAAACTCAATAGTCTCATCTATATCTTGGTCATCAAATTTGGAGTTGATTTGCTTCTGATCTATAAAACAGCAACATTCACGAATCAAAAAGAAGTTTTGAAATCCTATTTTTTTGCATTTTTTCTTTATCCTTTTTTTAGTGTTTACGTGGTTTTTTTATCTGTTTTTAAAGGTTATAAATGGAAAGGCCGCGACTATATTAAATAGTGATGGTATCATTTATTTTCGCTAGATTTACTTATTAAAATCCAACTTACTTATGAAAAAGTTACTTTCATTACTCTGTGTTTTCTTTAGTTTGACTTTTGCACAAGCACAGGAATCTTACAGTGTAAAAGGTGAAACGTTTCAATTGAAAACGGAAGTGGAAGGAACGCTTGATCTGCTCTGGGGCATCATCGATAACGAATATCGGTTTTTTATAAGATCATCAAATAACACAATCACCGAACTGGTAAATACAAAAAACGAAGCGAACGATTTTCAGGAAGAATATAAAACCACCCTTGCCAATGCAACTTCTGGCTCCGGAATGCCAACCGATAAGGTAAATTTGACCCTGCCTAGTCTTATTACTTTTATCGAGACCTATAATAAAAGTCAAGATGCCAATTTTGTTTCCACACATCCAAAAAGCAAAGTGCAATTGCGGACCTCTGTTTTTGGAGGCATCACAAACAGCCCATTTGTATACAATCCGGAGAATGTGAAAACACCTGTTTTTGGTGCTGAACTCGAAATTTTGAAAGATATGGAATCCCCAAGACATTCCGGTTTCTTGCAAGTTAGACATGTTCTGGACAATGATGAATTTCCTTATTCAACCACCGAATTATCGCTAGGATACCGATTTAGATTTGTCAAAGTAAGAGCCTTTAATTTATTTGGCGACGTAAAAGTTGCAACAGTTAATTTCTCAAAAGGGCGTATTAGTACCTCTGAAGGAGATGTCTTCATTGAAAAGGATGCATCGGACACTGCCTTTGATGTGCCATTTATTTTTGGCGTTGGTGCAGATTTTCGGGTGTCGGAATCTAGTTTTATAACACTAGGATATAATCAACTGTTTGCAGCAGCTTTAGAGAATCAAGGTAATTTTTCTACTGATATCACCTTGGGTTATAGAATTATACTCTAAATAGGTTAATTAATATTCACAACTACGGGCAGACTAAACTCGGTGGCCACTTGCTGGCTGCGTTTGATGGCAGGATAAATTTTAGGAAGTGAATCAAAACTATGCCGCAACAAACTATCCAATTGAGGAATTTGTGCTCTTGTTGCATCACTGCAAACAATGTCCTTAACGGTAAAGTTTCCTTTGTTGTCTATATGGATTTTCAAGAGAATTGTATCACTCACGTCCTCCGTGACAATGATATTTTGTTGGGATAAATTGGTATTGAGCCGATTGCGCAGTACGTCTTCAAAACAGACTTTTTTGTTAGCAGCCGAATCACAAATGGAAAAGGTTGGATACTCATCCACATCCTTCCAATTGATGGATTGCATCTCTTCTTGAAGAATATCATTGGTGTTGATTTTCTTTTTATTGAAGTCATCGCAAGACCATAACGAAACCAAAATTAACAAAAGGATATAACGCTTCATGCAAATGCTACTGAAACCGAAAAGTACAATATTTTTTCATAT
>JBGSXJ010000343.1:0-19806 GCA_041751535.1 Aquaticitalea sp. | reverse complement strand
TTTTTATGTTTGGGCTTTTGACTGTTAAGAAGTCATTTTCAAAAGCAACTTATAAGATAAGTCACCAAGTTTTTAAGCTCACTTCTCGTTCAAAAATTCTAGAGAAGAATCACTTTATATTAGTGATTGCTCCTTCGCACCAACAAATTCAAGTGTGATATTTATGTTATTTATTGCTAATTTATAACTCTAATTAATTTTTTTTTCAGAATTTTAAACCTCAATAAAAAATAATGAACACAAAATATATTGATCTCATCAATCAAACCTTCTATTTTCCGCAAGATGAATTCAAACTGGAAGACAAACACCTTCAATTTCATGACATTGATTTGATGCAATTGGTAGAGGATTATGGGACACCTCTAAAGTTCACCTATTTGCCCCAAATATCAAATAATATAATCAGGGCCAAACAGTGGTTTGCAAAGGCCATCAAAAAGCATAAATATAAAGGCAAATACCACTACTGCTATTGTACCAAAAGTTCCCATTTTAAACATGTTTTGAACGAAGCGTTGAGTAATGATATTCATATCGAAACCTCATCGGCATTTGATATCGACATTGTAGAAAAAATGAAAGCTGAAGGCAAAATTACTGATAAAACGTACGTGCTGAGCAATGGTTTCAAACGCGATAAATACATTACGAACATCGCTAGACTTATCAATAATGGACACAAAAACTGCATCCCGATAATTGATAATTATGAAGAAATCGATTTGCTTTCGAAAGAAATAAAAGGAAAGTTCAACATTGGTATCAGAATCGCTTCTGAAGAGGAACCAAAATTTGAGTTTTATACTTCAAGATTGGGAATTGGTTATAAAAACATACTTCCTTTTTACAGAAGCCAAGTAAAGGAAAACAAAAAAGTGAAGTTAAAAATGCTCCACTTTTTCATCAATACAGGTATTAGGGATAATGCGTATTATTGGAATGAATTATCAAAATGTCTGAAAGTTTACACAAGTTTAAAACATATTTGTCCAACATTGGATAGTTTGAACATCGGCGGCGGATTTCCTATCAAAAACTCATTGGCCTTTGATTTTGATTATGAATATATGGTTGACGAAATCATTAATCAAATTACTTTGGTTTGTGAACAAGAAGAAGTGCCAGTGCCTAATATTTTTACAGAATTTGGAAGTTTTACTGTTGGAGAAAGTGGAGGCGCCATCTATGAGGTGCTTTACCAAAAACAACAAAACGATAGAGAAAAGTGGAACATGATCAATTCATCGTTCATAACAACATTACCAGATACTTGGGCAATCAACAAACGTTTTATCATGCTTCCTATCAACCGTTGGAATGATAGCTATGAACGTGTTTTACTTGGTGGCCTGACTTGCGATAGCGACGATTATTACAACAGCGAACAGCACATGAACGCCATCTATCTTCCAAAATATAACAAGGAAAAGCCATTGTATCTCGGGTTTTTTAACACCGGCGCATATCAAGAAACTATTGGCGGATTTGGTGGATTACAACATTGTTTAATACCTTCGCCAAAACATATATTGATTAATAAAGATGAAAACGGTCAGCTAACGACTGAATTATTTTCTGAAGAACAAAGAAGTGAAGACTTACTTAATATTTTAGGTTACAATGGCAAAGGCGATAAATAGAAATTTTTTAAATTATAGACTTTAAATCGTAAAAACCATTTTACCTCTAAAAAATAATTATTTTAAAATGAAGAGTATAACGTATGCAGGAATATCGGAAGAATATTCCAAATTAGACAGTTCAAAAATCGTTCTCATCCCAGTACCATATGATGGTACAAGTTCTTGGCAAAAAGGAGCCGATAATGGCCCAAAAGCTTTTTTGAACGCTTCAGAAAATATGGAACTTTATGATATCGAGACAGGCACTGAAGTCTATAAGCAAGGAGTACATCTTACAGATGCTATTACCGAAAATTCTTCGCCCGAAAAGATGGTTGAAGAAGTACATAAGACTGTAAAAAAATACATTATGAGAAATAAGTTTGTCACTGCCATTGGTGGCGAACATTCTATTTCCATTGGTACCATCAGGGCATTCAATGAATGTTTTGATAACCTTACAGTGCTTCAAATAGATGCACATGCCGATTTGCGTAAGGAATATCAAGGCAGCAAATGTAATCATGCCTGTGCAGTGTACGAAGCAAGCCAAACGACCAATTTGATTCAGGTTGGTATCAGAAGCATGGATATAATAGAAACCACTGTCATGGATCAGGAAAAAACATACTTTGCCCATGATATGGTCAATGATGAATTCTGGATGGACAGTGCCATAGATCAAATGACAGAGAATGTGTTTATTACAATAGATCTAGATGCTTTTGATCCATCGATTATGCCATCAACAGGAACACCAGAGCCAGGTGGTTTGCTATGGTATGAAACGCTCGATTTTTTAAGAAAGGTTTTTGAAGAAAAAAATGTGGTTGGTTTCGATATTGTCGAACTTTGCCCAGACCCAAATGAGAAATCTTCTGATTTTCTTGCCGCAAAACTATATTATAAAATGTTAAGCTATAAATTCTTGGATGATAATGTTGAAGATGGTTACGAAAGTAATTTTAAGGAATCAAATTCGTCTGTAAATAAATCTTCTAAATTCGACGATGATGACAACAACTAAAGGAGGTATATCCAATTTTATTGAAACATACTATCTGCATTTTAATGCAGCGGCTCTAGTTGATGCCGCAAAAGGCTATGAAGCACAATTGGCCAAAGGCTCAAAGATGTTGGTTTCGTTGGCTGGCGCAATGAGCACCGCAGAAATAGGAAAGATTTTTGCAGAAATTATCCGTCAAGATAAAGTGCAGATTATTTCCTGTACAGGTGCTAACCTCGAAGAAGACATCATGAATTTGGTGGCACATTCACATTACAAAAGAGTACCTAATTATCGCGATCTAACACCACAGGACGAATGGGACTTATTGGAAAAAGGATTAAACCGCGTAACAGATACCTGTATTCCTGAAGAAGAAGCGTTCCGACGTCTACAAAAGCATATTTTTAAAGTTTGGAAAGATGCCGAAGACAAAGGCGAACGTTTTTTCCCTCATGAGTTTATGTATAAAATGTTATTGAGTGGCGTCCTAGAGGAATATTATGAAATTGATATTAAAAATTCGTGGATGTTTGCTGCAGCAGAGAAAAATTTACCTATAATTGTACCAGGTTGGGAAGATAGTACCATGGGTAACATCTTTGCGAGCTATGTTCTTAAAGGAGAGTTGAAAGCCAGCACCATGAAATCTGGTATTGAATATATGACGTTCTTGGCAGATTGGTACACTGATAATTCTAAAAACGGCATCGGTTTCTTCCAAATTGGAGGAGGCATTGCGGGAGATTTCCCAATATGTGTTGTACCAATGCTTTATCAAGACATGGAACGCACAGATACCCCATTCTGGAGCTATTTCTGTCAAATCAGTGACTCAACCACCAGTTATGGTTCTTATTCTGGAGCAGTTCCTAATGAGAAAATAACTTGGGGAAAACTGGATATCGATACACCTAAATTTATAATAGAAAGTGATGCCACAATCGTTGTACCACTTATTTTTGCCTACCTATTAGATATGTAATTATGAAGGATAACAAAAAACGTGTTATTGTTGATTTTAAAAAATTGACACCCGAAATTTTAGCCTTGTTGGTTGAAAAGTATCCCGACGGATATGATGATGAAAACATCATTACCTTCAAAAATGCTAACAATGAGATTGTTGACGCTGTAGAAGTATCAACCGATGACACTAAATATTTAGTAAAGGTTAGCACCAAACTTCAAGTCACTATGGAGAATTATGATGAGGATGACTATGAAGATTTTGAGGATGATGATCCAGAAGCAGTCCAAGACCCAGAAATGGGAGAGGAAGATCCAGAAATGGATGAGGATATGGACGTTGACTAAATCTTAAAGGGGTTTTACCGAAATCAAGGGTTGTGGGATTCGTCTCCTAGTTTATAACGATATAAAGTCGCCAAATTTTGGTGACTTTTTTTATATCCATTTTTTAGGGACATTAAAATTGTTCTGCTAAAATTCAATCACGTTAAAAAAATTCCTAAATTTAGATAAATTAATACTTATGGCAGCACAATTCCACCTCGCTTTACCATGCATTAACATCAATAAAACAAGAGTTTTCTATACAGATATTTTGGGAGCTTCCATAGGTCGTTCTTCTGTAAAGTGGGTTGATGTCAATTTGTATGATAACCAAATCACATTTACAGAGTGCGGGCCTTTTAAGTTTGAATGTCCCAGCTACAACTTCCACGGCGACATACTTCCATCATTCCACTTTGGTATTATTCTCAAAAAATCGGAATGGGATACGGTTTTGAATCTATTGAAATCTAAAAAGTACCCTATTATTTCTGAAGTTAAATTTTTAGAGAACAAAACAGGTGAACATCAGTCGTTCTTTATTAAAGACCCAAATGATTATACAGTGGAGTTTAAGTGTTTTTTAGATTCGAAGGCTATTTTTGAAAGTTAAGGTTTTCAAGATTTTTTGAGAAAAATACTTCCCAAACAAATACACTAAATACGACGGCATACTCAACGCCAACAACCCATAGATTTTCGCTTCCATTGGCATAAGCATAGTAACTCAAAACAACCATAAAAGACCACACCAATGGAAATTTATAGTTTGTAAAAACAGACAATATCAAAGGCGTTGCCAGATACCATGGATGTACAGTGGTGGACATAAAATAATAAACTGTAATCAACAATACCATCGCGCTAATCAATTGAGTGAAGGTTTTATTTATTCTAAAGAATGTCATTCCCAATGTTAGGAATATGAGAATTATGGGGATTGCTTTTCCAATGGTGGCAATTTCATTATATCCTGTGATCGCATATCCAATACTTCGGGCGATATAATACAGACTTGCATTAAATTCGAATTTACTGAACCAAAGAGCTACAGTTCCAGTATAATTTTGAATGAATTCTGATGAATAGAAAGGTGCAAAAAATAGAAGCGTGGCAAATCCTACAATTGTATAAAATGTGACCAATTTTATCATTCCAGAGTTTTTATTCCTAAACCATTGATAGCATAAAGGCAAGAGCACTAACGGAATCAACTTTACTGAAATTGACATTGCAAAGAGGAGCCCAGCCCATTTCCATTTTACAGATAATAAAAGATACAAGCCGAAAATCAATAAAAAGATCATTATGCCTTCAAAATGCAAATTGCCTGTGAGCTCAATAATGATAAATGGATTCAGTATATACCAAAATATGTTGTGATTTGGCATGTTCAATTTTTCGAGTAGTTTCTTCCCAAAATAGAGTGTTCCAAGATCGGCTGCAATGATAAAAATGCGAAATACAATCGCTGAACCCAAGATGCTTTTCCCTGCGAACAATGCCGCAATTCCAAAGATAAATTGTTTAACGGGCGGATAGTTGGAATAATGACTTCCATTTAAAGTTCCCATCCCATTATAGAGTTCTTGGGCTTGATTGACGGGATATTCACCGACACTTATAAACGATTCTGGTGTGAATAGATATGGATTAAAACCTTCAAGGATCATCCGTCCATCCCAAATAAACCGATAAAAATCTTGCGACAGATTTGGAATGGCAAAAAGAAAAATAATCCTAAACACCACAGCGAAGCCAAAAAGTAACTTAAAATTATTTTTGTTGGTCTGAACCAATGTGTAGAATAAAAAGAAAAGCGCTACGTATAGTAAGAGAAGTTTGGTATAATCGGTCCGTACTAAATCATAAGCAAAGGACACATAAAATGCCATACTTGTAACAGCAAGTAAAATAACTGTTTTATTACGATTTAGAAATGATTGTTGTAACATTTTATAGTTTACTAATGGCTCTTCAATTTAGGAATATATTGAAAAAAATTAGCTGCTAATAAGTCGCAATGTGTACGAATTATTAACAGCTATATATCTTTTGTTTTTGAATGGAATCATCAAAAACTGATCAATTAGTTTATGCTTTTGAAGTCAACGATTTAAAGAAGACATATCCAAAACCAACACAAAGCATCAAGTGGAATGGAAACAATCCGAAATCGCCACCTTGATCTCCAACGACAAAGGCACTGTATAAACCAAAAGCAAAGTAAAGCATCAGGGCACCTTCAACAATAACGTTGAGCGATACGTTTTTAGCTAAATATTTATTGCCTTTCCAGCTGTCTTTTAATGTGCTGATATTAAATTTTGGTGTTCTGACAAATTCACTGCGTTTACCAATATGTCCTTCCAAAACAGCTATGGAGTTATGCAACGAAAAGCCCATGGCGATTGAGAAAAATGTAAAAAACGTTCTGACGTAGCTGAAGAAATTCTTAAAGCCGCTACCATAAATGCTTTTATACATCATCCAATAGCACACAAAGAATATCATGGTGCTCATGACGAAAAAGCTCATAAAGTAAAAATAGTAACGCAAGTGAGCATACTCATTCTTAATATAAAGCATTGGAATACTCAAAACTGCCACCAAGAAAACATTCAGGAACATTGTACTATTAAGCAAGTGCAACAATCCATGCAATTTCGTTCTTGGAGAAATGTTTTTCGATTTTAAGACACGCCACATCATTTTTCGGAAATTCTCGGCACCACCTTTATTCCAACGGAATTGTTGAGAACGCGCAGCACTAATAACAACTGGTAATTCCGCAGGAGTTTCTACATCTTCGAGATATTTAAACTTCCAGTTTTTTAATTGGGCTCTGTAGCTCAAATCCAAATCTTCGGTCAAAGTATCACCTTCCCAGTTTCCAGCGTCAAGAATACAGGTTTTACGCCATACCCCAGCAGTTCCGTTAAAATTGATAAAATGACCTTTGCTATTTCGGCCAACTTGCTCCAAGGTAAAATGCGCATCGAGAGCGAACGCCTGTATTTTTGTAAGTATTGAATAGTTACGGTTGATGTGTCCCCAACGGGTTTGTACAACACCAATTTGTTCATCTTTAAAATAAGGTATGGTTTTCTTAAGCCAGTTAGGTTCTGGAAGAAAATCGGCATCAAAAATGGCTATATACTCGCCTTTGGCAATTTTTAAACCTTCTTTTAATGCGCCTGCTTTGAAACCACTTCTGTCTGTGCGACAAATATGGGTGATATCCAGGCCGGTTAATTTTAGCTTTTCAACATGATCAAAAGTAGTTGCTACAGTTTCATCTGTTGAATCGTCCAAAACTTGTATTTCGAGCTTATCTTTTGGATAATCGATCAGAGCAATGTTCTCCAACAGTCGATCCATAACATACATTTCGTTATAAACCGGCAATTGAATCGTCACAAAAGGAACTTCTTCGGGGTTCGAGAAGTCAAAAGTTTCTGAATTGTCTTCAGAATTTTTGGAGGTCAAATAATTGAACAATAAGTTCAGTTGAGCTAAAGCGTACATGAAAATTAGTACGATAGCCACAGTGTAAATTAAAATAATCAGTGATTCTATAATCATTTTTTTATGCTATATTTAAAAATCCAACTTAAGATTTTTGCGCCTGCAAATATACTACCTTTTATGGTTCCTGATACTTTTGATGTACCAATTCTTTTTTTATAGTTTACAGGCACCTCTATATACGTTAATTTTTGTCTAATGGACTTCAACTGCATCTCAACAGTCCATCCATATGTTTTGTCTACCATCTGCAATTCAAGCAGTTTGGAGTACTTTATGGCTCTAAAGGGACCAAGGTCGCTAAATTTTGCCCCAAAAAAAATACGCATCAAAAAAGTTGCTAACCGATTTCCAAACAATTGCTGCGGTGTCATCGAACCTTCTTCACGCAAGTGTTTGACTCTTGCACCAACGACAAAATCGATATTGTCTTTAAGAATTGGTGCCACAATTTTTGTCAACTCAGATGGATAATCGCTATAATCGCCATCCAAAAAAACAACTATATATGGTTTTTCATCTTGATCTGCAATGTATTCTAAACCCTTGAGGCACGCATTTCCATAGCCTTTTTCTGGTTGATGCAATACGGTTGCGCCCGCATTTTTGGCAACTTCAGAAGTATTATCGGTGGAGTTGTTGTCAACAACAATGATTTCATTGACTAGTTTGGGAATTTCATTTATAACAAGTCCAATAGAAGCGTCTTCATTGTAAGCAGGAATAATTACTTTAATGTTGGTCATTTAGTTTTTTTAGTCTTTTGAGCAAAAGTAGTAGTTATTAATATATTCTCGCAAAGACGCTGAGGCGCAAAGTAATAATCTTAAATTTTTAGTTGTCATTTGTTTGTTATCAAACTCAACTGAACACTGCGACTGAAAACTGATCACTATTTTTGGTTAACCAAATCCATCAAATCTACATCATTCCCCAATAAAATATCATTGGAATTGATACGTCCTTTTAATGAATCATTTTCAAGTTTTAGAACGCCACGAGGGCAAACTGCACTGCAAATGCCGCAACCAACACAACTGCTCCGAATAATATTTTCACCCTTTTGAGCGTAAGCGCGAACGTCAATTCCCATTTCACAATAGGTTGAGCAATTTCCACATGAAATACATTGTCCACCATTGGTGGTGATTCTAAATTTTGAAAACAAACGTTGTTGAAAACCAAGAACAGCAGCCATAGGACATCCAAAACGGCACCAAACACGATTCCCGAAAATAGGGTAAAAACCAACTCCGATGACTCCTGAAAAAATAGCCCCTATCAAAAATCCATAAGACTCTTTAAGTGTACTTGCATCAAATAAAAACACCTTGTCCGTGCCACTGAAATAGTGCATGCCAATCAATACCATGATAATGACTAAATAACCAATTGCGCCATATTTAGCATCTTTTGCCAGTTCTTGGCGCTTAAAAATCATAACCAGAGCAAATACAACCGTTAATAAAATTGCAATACCAATTAAGAATACATCTTGTGTCAGCCAATATTTACTGGAATCAGTTCCTAAATAGGAATAGACAACAGCAGTCGTCATTAATGTTACAAATACCACAACGCTATGGACTACCCATCGTTCAATCTTCCAAGCCACTTGGCGCTTATCACTCAAATGCCTAAATGGGTCCCCAGCAGTTTCTGCCAAGCCGCCGCAACCACAAACCCAAGAACAGTACCAGCGTTTTCCGTATTTATAAGTTAAAATAGGAGTGATGATGAAAATTGAGGCAATACCAAAAAGCAACAACATCAGACCTAGAGTTCCCGAAGACAAAAAGCCTTTCACGGACCATTCTTCGAAAATATAATAATTAAGAGGCCAAATACTTTTGAGGTCATAATATGGCAAATTGGAATTCATTCGTGCCATAAATTCAGGAATCAAAAATGCGAATCCCAACTGAAAGAACATTACCGAATAGGTTCTGATTCGCTCATATTTGTTATGACGATATTTCAAAATGAATTTATAACCAAAAATCAAAATAGCAACAGTATATAGAACGCCATATACAAACCATTGACTTGCGGGACCACCATTTATTAGATAACTTAAAGGGTCGAAAAGTGAAATCAATCCTGTGTTGGCTTCACCTTTTCCTGTTAATCCAAACCATTCCGCCTTAAAATAAAGCACAATATAAAATGCTGTGAGCGCAATTCCTGTAGCCCAGCCCACAATACCTCGCGCTGAAATGGACTTAAACCAAGTACCGTCATTTTTGATGCCTTCAGGTTTTGTGAGATACGCATTATTAGCAAAAATAACAGTCCCACCCGTTATCATTAACAAGGATAGCGTCAAGAAAAGTGGCTTGTTTGGAAAATTTACGTTAAACAGGGCCAAAATTAATATAAAGAGTCCTATGACACCAATTGCGACTGCAATCTTCTGTGTGACAGTTAATGCTTGAGAATCTGGTTTTGCAAGCGACATGCTTGCGTTTGGTTTGTCGGACATAATAAAATTTTTATTGCAGAGACCTCACAGGTTTTCAAAACCTGTGAGGTCTTATTACGTTATTCTAAGAGTAATTCTTCTTTGATTTGTAATTGTTTGTTATTGTGAACATAGTTGAAATTGTCCCTATCTTCAAATAGATTAAGTACAAAATCTCTATTTAATAAAGTTGGCTTATATGAAATAATTGAATTGTATGATGAGTATTTATAATCTTTAAAATCATCCAAAAATTGATGGTGGGTTGGATTAGTATGTATATATACAATTAACGATTTAAGATAAGTTTCGTCATCGATTTTAATTCGTGAGAATCTGTCCTTAAACAAACTACCAGTTCTGTTGTAGGATTTATTGATTGCTTTGGCGTAAGCATTAAAAAAATTAGAAAATTGTTGAGATATGTGTTTTGATTCAGCATCCGAATGTAAATATACCAATAAATGAAAATGATTTTTCAATAGACAATACGCTAAAATATCTGTGCATGGAAAAATGTGCTTTTTTATAAGCATAAAAAAATAGTCATAATTTTTAGCCTCGATAAAGATGTCTTCTTTATTGTTGCCACAATTATAAATGTGATAATAATTGCCTTCTATGAGAGGTTCGTAGTTCATTCGTGTTGCGAGTTGAGACCTCACAGGTTTTGAAAACCTGTGAGGTCTGATGCCGTTAAGCCATTTTAAATTGTTTCCAATATTCAGTTAATATTTCTTTCTCAAACGTCTTATAAAATTCAGGGTCGAAATTGGCCGCTTTCAAATGTTCCATCACATAATCTGCAGAACGTTCTTCTGTGAGCCATCTATCAAAAACTTCATGTTTCATTCGGATTCCAAAAGTATTGATTCCCAAAAAAAGATTCGAATTTTTTTCGAATTCAATGGTGATACATTTGGTGTCATCAGTATGTTTCCAGTGAAAATGTGCATTGCCGTCCTTCGGCTCGGCAAATACCCATCCATACGTTTGGTATTCGATATCAAAGAATTTGGCAGAATTAAACCAATGTCCAGGATTGTATTTCATTTTATTGCCACAAATAGTTTGGGCTATTGTTTCGCCCATCATACGACCTGTATACCAAACCGCTTCAACGCCTCTTCGGTTCCCAATCGGTTCCCGTTGTTGGGCGCAATCGCCAATGGCATACACGTTTTCGATATTGGTTTCTAGAAATCGATTGACCAAAACGCCTTTGTCTGTCTCAATGCCAGTGCTTTTAATAACATCTATATTGGGAGTAACGCCAACAGTCAAACCTACTAAATCACAAGGAATAACTTCATCAGATTCTTCAATCACCACTCCGTTGGCACGACCATTGGAGTCTGCTTTTATTTCTTTTAGAGTGGATGATAATCGCAAATCAATGTGATGGCTTTTAATATGTCTATTGAGCATTTCGCTTTCCCCTTTTGGCAAAACGAGATTCCAGAAGCTGTCTTCACGAACCAAAAATGTCACAGGAATGTTGCGTGTATTCAACATTTCAGCGAGTTCTATACCAATCAATCCACCACCAACTATTACGGCATGTTTGCAAACTTCTTTGTTCGGGGCCAGCACTTCCAAAGCATCCAAATCTTGTTTGCTGTACAATCCGATAACGCCATCCAAATCTTGTCCGGGCCATCCAAATTTATTTGATTTGCTGCCAGTAGCAATTATCAACTTATCGTAGGTTAGTGTGTCACCATCTTCAAGATGAAGCGTCTGACCTTTCGTTTCAATCGAAGTTACAAAGCCAAATTTCAAATCAATGCGATTCTTTTTCCAAAACCAATCCTCATAAGGTTTAGTGTGTTCAAATTTCATGTGTCCCATATAAACATACATCAAAGCGGTGCGCGAAAAGAAATGTTCTGATTCGGCAGAAATTATGGTAATCCTTTTATCCGAAAGTTTTCGAATATGCCTTGCGGCCGTGACGCCCGAAATTCCGTTGCCAATAATGACGATGTGTTCCATAGGTTGGTGTTGTAATGATATGTCGTGAGTTTTTAAAAAAACTTAAAGGATTTCTAACAGAATGTTTAAATTTAAACATATTTAACTCAGCATGAAACCTATTTCAAAGTCTTTATCAATTTGTTTATTATTTCTTTTAACGGCTTGCGGCGCAACAATTCCTAAAACTGAAAAAATAAATGGTGTCAGTTTTGTTGCTTCCAGGGAACCAATTGATGAAAATCATGTACTTCCGGTTGTGAATCTCAATGCTAATTATGCAGCTGTGATGCCTTTTGGCTTTGTGCAGGATTTGGCGCATCCTGAGATCAGGTTTGACAATGACAGACAATGGTTTGGGGAACGCAAGGAAGGCGTTAAGCAATATGTAAAGCTATTAAAAGAAAAAAACATCAAAGTAATGTTGAAACCGCAGCTTTGGGTACGAAGAGGTGAGTTTACAGGATTTATAAAAATGAACAATGAAGCCGATTGGAAAATCTTGGAGCAATCATATGCTCAATTTATATTGGCTTATGCGCAAGTTGCCGAAGACGTAAACGCCGAGATTTTATGTATCGGAACCGAACTCGAAAGTTTTATTGATGAGCGCCCAGACTATTGGTTTCAATTGATTGTGGACATCAAAAAAGTATACAAAGGAAAACTAACTTACGCTGCCAATTGGAATGAATATGACCGCACCCCATTTTGGAACCAATTGAATTTTATTGGTGTTGATGCCTATTTTCCCTTGAGTGAAGAAAAAACCCCAAGTTTGGAAGCATGCAGAGAAGGCTGGCAAAAACATAAAATAGCATTAAGCGCATTCAGCGAAGCGTATAAAAAACCTATTCTTTTTACGGAATTCGGTTATCGAAGTGTTGATTTTGCAGCCAAAGAACCTTGGAAAGCGGATAGGGATATGGTCGATATTAATTTTGAAGCACAATCAAATGCCATGCAATCACTATTTGAGGAAATCTGGAATGAAGATTGGTTTGCCGGAGGTTTTGTTTGGAAATGGTTTCACGATCATGAAAGATCTGGAGGAGAAAACGATAGTCAGTTTACGCCACAGAATAAGCCTGTGGAAGAAATTATTAGGAAATTTTATGCTTCTTATTAGGATTTTTATTCATTTAAATAGTTGTTCAGAATTTCAATTTTTTCTGTTTTACTCAAATTGAAATTTGATTGTTCAACTAATTTGTTATTTTCATCTAAAATAAAAAACGAAGCATAGCCCATAATTGTTTCATCACAATCTTTGCATAACTCTCGAATAGTGTTGCGTAAATTACCTTTGGACACAATGTAAACAGGAAAATAATAGCCTTCAAAAAAAAGGAAATTTTCCAAATCCTTCTTTCGTTTCAACCCTTCAATGGCAAGGACAACAAATTCAAAATCATCCTTGTTTTTAAGATAAAATTCTTCAAATAATGGAGTAAAGTCCGCAGACGCAGAACAGTTTCGATTTATAATATAAACAATTTTTCGTTTTTTGTTGGAATCATGTAAGAGCTTATTTACCTCAGCTGTCGTAGCACTTTTCACAGTAACTTTTTGTGCTTGGGTAATAAAACTTAAACTCAAAAAAAATATTGCAGTGAGCACTTTCCTCATTGGTTAAACTGCTTTAGCATATCTTGTTTTTTTTCTTCGGATAGATCCCAGAATTCTTGTAAATCCATATCCAAAAGGACAATCTGAATGTTTTTACCACTGGCTTGTTGGCGTTTTAAGACGTCATACCACTTAAAGAGCAATTCAATTTTTTCAGGTTGATTAAAAAAAACGGCCCAATTTAAAACAAAATATAAACTCGCACCATCTTCTTTTATGATGCTCTCTTGCGTTTTTAGATTAATAAGACCATTGAACCAGCTAGAAATATGCAATGCGTTTTTTTTGGGTTTTTTTTGAATGTTTCCAAAATCTGAAAGTTTTTCCATCACTTCGTCAGATTTAATTAAATCTAAATAAAGCCCATCAGAATTAAATACATGGATTACAGGGCCGCTTAAAAAACCACTTGTGTTAAATTTCCAAAATTCGTCAAAAGTTTTAAAAACGTATAGGTCGTTTATATCATATTCTAATTGTTCGACATTTAAATAATGGGATACACTCTCATAAGATTCAAATTTAAATAAACCTTTATTCTGTTGAGCAAACGCCATTGGTGTTATCAAATAAAATAAGAATGCTGCGCATAGATTCAAAAAAAATATTCTCATAGTTGTAATTTTTTTAAAAGGACATATTTCTATAAAATATGTCCTTAAATAAAGTTATGGACGTGAGTCAGTCAACAACACTTCGTATAATTTTGTTTCACTATTATATACAATTGGATAAGTACCTTGAGCAATTGTGAAATTTTGTACTAAACCCATTGTAGTGGCACTTTGAGAATCAATCACAAAATCTTCTTCAAATATAAAGTTAGAACTACCTTGTAAGTCAATTAAATCGTTTATAATAGTCTCGTCAAAATTTAAGTAGAAATTTTTCGTGTCAGTGGTTTCGTAATTGCATTTAACTGATGCTCTATTTTGATTGTTGTAGGTAAGTGTGTAATTATCATCTACCGTTACAGAAACTTGTTTTATCACACAAATACCAAATCCATCGCAGTCGCGCGATTTTCTTCCTATTGATACGGTAATTGAGCCACCGGTAATTTTAAGACGAGAGGCTTCAGTTTCTGATGAAGATTTCAAAGTTTCTGAAAGAGGAATGGAATTGTTTGAACTGTCAGTTGAATCTTTGGAGCATGATAAAACAAAAAAGGTAGCAACAAATAATAATAAGATTTTTTTCATTTTTAAGAGATTTTTAATTTATTTAATTTTGTTTATTATGCAAACATAGAATTTAATTCAACATATTACAAAAGATGGTGTTAATTTTTAACTTCTTCTTCAAAAAATAGAAAAACGTACGGGATATTACGGCCAATAGTGCTGCTTTAAATCAAAAATATTAAGGTTTTAAAAAATTGAAATGAAAACATTTGCAATCGGAGACATTCACGGCGGATTAAAAGGTCTAAAACAATTGATACATCTTTTGAAATTAAAGACTGATGACAAATTGATTTTTTTAGGAGATTATGTGGATGGCTGGAACGAATCGGCACAGGTGATTGCGTACCTCATGGAGTTTTCCAAATCGCAGGACTGTGTTTTTATCAAAGGCAATCACGATGTTTGGTGTGAGAACTGGCTCCGAAGCAACAATGCTGAATCTGTGTGGTTAGATCATGGAGGCGAAGGAACTCTTGATAGTTATTCAAATTATTCTGACGCAGAAAAACAAAACCATCTGGAATTTTTTCAGAATATGAAATTATATCATTTGGATGAAAAAAACAGATTGTTCATTCATGCAGGATTTACTTCCATGCATGGCGTTGAAAAGGAGACGTTTGAAAGCACTTTTTATTTTGATAGAACTCTTTGGGAAATGGCACTGACAATGGACAAACAGGTGAAAAAGGACTCCAAAATGTATCCCAATCGTTTAAGACATTATGACGAAATTTACATTGGCCATACACCAACCCTTAATTATGATGTGACCGAACCAATGCAAGCTATAAATGTTTGGAACGTCGACACAGGTGCTGCTTTTTTTGGAAAATTATCAGCGATTGATATCAATTCAAAGGAGGTATTTCAGAGCGATGTTTTGATGGAATTATATCCTGATGAAAAAGGCAGGAATCAAATGTCCTTAAACGAAATTTTAGATGAATAAATTCAACTACCTAGCACATATGTTTTTTATAATACCTTATTAATTCATCGGCATTAGCACCAAACAGTTTTTTGATATGTATCTTACAAAAATGATATTGCACTGTCCAAACGCCATACTTTTGATATAACCTTGCTGATGTTGTCAATTTTTTTGGAATTACTACAAATTCTTTTTTGGCATACAATTCCTTAATAAGGATGTTATCTTCGTAAATAACATAACGTTCATTATAACCGCCAATCCCCTCAAATAATTCTTTGGTAACAAATAAGCTTTGGTCGCCACCACGACAGGCTCGCCAATTAAATCGGGTCATCCAACTTGCCAAACACAACCACCAATGTTTGCTGTCAAATTGCATTCTAAAACAGCCAGCTTTATTTCCTTTTTGGACTTCATTGATGATTAGCGCATCAAAATCTTTAGGAGGAAACGAATCGGCATGCAAAAAATAGAGAATGTTTCCTTGCGCGTTTCGGGCGCCTAAATTCATTTGTTTTGCGCGTCCTTTTTCTGAATTTAATAAAATGACTTTAGGAAAACGCTTTAGTATCTCTTGCGAGCCATCAGTGCTTCCACCATCAACCACAATAATTTCTGAAATATTTTGAGCTGAAGAACTGTCCAACAAATGCTGAATCAGGTTGCCGATCGTTTCGGCTTCGTTAATTATGGGAATTACAATGCTAATCATACATGTAAAAATCGGAAACGACCAGAGTTATTTTTGGTCATTCAAACTCCAATCATATTCTTTAAAGGTATAATTTGTATTGGGATTTATTTTTGTTTTACTGTATTTGTTGATGTAGCCTATCAAATTTTTCTTTCCATCCACTTTGAAATCTCCTGTGTAAAACTCAAAAATTTTGGAAAGTTTTGGGTTGTTTGCAGATATGTCATTCTTATCACTATTGATGAACTCTTTGGTAGCTGCATCCAATTGTTCATTGATTTTTGCCGCAGTAAAGGCTTCATTCATCAATTTAGGACAGGAAAAAGAAGCACAATTGATGGCAAAATGTATTCTTGGCTCGTCCATTTTTCGCAAGATACCGTTTTCAATACCACCAAGCGAAATATTTTTATCGCCGATTTTTACGAAACCTTTGGTCCACGCACCTTTAATGTCCTTGATACTTTTAGTGGGATAATTGTTCAGAATTAATTTTATAGTGGCTGCATTGTAAAGATTAATATAGTAGGCCAGTAGTTCTTGAACGCTCCATTTTTCGGTAGGTTCCATTTTTGAAAGCATGGTGAGATAGCTATCCAATTGGGATTCATCGGTTTTAAAACCTTTATAATCTACAAAACCCTTGTCATTCACATATTTTTTCAGCAATGAGTTCCATTGGCCATGGTCAACATTCACTGCGCTGTTTGCAGTGGTTGAAGTAAGCTCGTCATCGACCTCCTTTGTGGGTTGACCTTGGCTGGTTAATCCGGCAGCAGACAACAAATTGCAACTGGTTAGATTAACAAGTAAAAAGGACAGAATAGAAAATTTTATGAGACGTTTCATTTTGATAATTTTTATAGAGTTGTATTCTATCTACGTAGAAATCTTCTTTCGAGTTTTGATGGGATAAATGCTTTGACTTATGAAATCTTTTGGGAATACCTCGTCATTTTCAAATCCCAATTCAATATCTTTTCCATCATAGGGAATGTAATCTGTTTTGAAAAGGTAATCCCAAATACTTAAAGTTAGTCCATAATTGACACCAAACTTTACGCCTTCAGGCATTTTTTTGGCGTGATGCCAAATATGCATTTTCGGATTGTTAAGAATGTATCTCAACGGACCATAATTCCAGCCCAGGTTGGCATGATTTAAATGACCGATGGTTATACTGAAAAAGTGAACGATAGCGACATCTTTCGCATCGAATCCACCGATGATGGCTATCGGAATGTAAAGGAGCGATTTATAAACAATCGGTTCCATCCAATGATATCGAAGATGAGCGGCAAAACCCATTTCCTTGACGGAATGATGCACTTTATGAAAATTCCAAAGAAGAGGAACACGATGTAATAAGCGATGGGTATTCCACTGTACAAAATCACTGACTATAAAAAAGAGGAACAGCCCTAACCACTTTGGCATGTCATCAACATCAAACAACTGAAAACTTGATATTTGCAATCCAATGTGCGCTAGGATATCATTAAAAAATTCAGCGACTGTGTTGGATAATGCAATGAGAACGATTAAATTCAGAAGAAAAAAATTAAAGAACATATAAAAAGTATCTAACCAAAAATCTTTTCTGAATATAGACTGATTTTTACGCCAAGGAAATATGATTTCCAACACCCAAACCAATATTGAAATGACAATCAACCCATAAAAAAAGTTGTCCCAATTATTGACCTGAATGATTTGATGCTTCAAATAATTCCAGTAACCGGAATAGGATTTTGATATGATGTCGAGGTATTTTTCCATAGTATTTCCTGCGATTGCAGGAATCTCGTTCAGTATAACTAAAACAAATTACTTATCTAAAAGTTTTTCTAACAACATCCCCCACCGTCATAATGAAATGTGGATTCGCTGATAAAAATGTCTTCTCTATGTAACTCCTTAAGCGCATTTGCAGTCTTGTCACAAATGGCCAAGGGTTGGTTTTTAAGTAAAATATGACCTTTTTTATCGTCTAAAAACGGTTCGTCACCAAAATAAATGGCAGCTTTGCCGGTAAAGACACATGGGCCATCTGCAGGCATTGGGTCTTTAATAGCTGCTACTTCAATGGATTCGATATAGATAAGTTCATCTGTTGGATAGTGTTTAGGGTCAAGAATTCTGTAAGGCTTGCGCGCTCGTATTTCAATGGTCCCAAAACCAGCATCAGTAAGTACTTTTACATAGTCTGCAATAGAGAGACTGCCACTTAAGCATAAGGCTCTCAATCGATCGTCGTTGCGCAGTGAGTCATTCATAGGTTGTTCGCAGGTAGGATCGCTCATCACCAATCTTCCGTGCGGCTTTAAAACCCGATACATTTCGGCGATTGCCTTCTTGAGATCATCGGCTTTAAAAATATTGAAAAGGCAATTTTGTGCCGCCACATCAATACTGTTGTCTCCCACCGGAAGGTTCATTGCATCACCTTTTTTTAGCTCCACAAAATCACTTTTGAACCAGTCGTTTATTTTTTCGGCTTCCATAAAATTTTTGCGGGAAGCTTCAAGCATTTCATCTACAATATCAACACCAATCACGCCCCCTTTTTGACGATTAAAGTATGAGAACTGCAATAATTCCATGCCGCCGCCAACACCGACGTAAAGCATTTTTGGGTTGTTGGTCAAATCGCGTGCATTAACTGTACTGCCGCAACCATAGTTCATTTCCTGCATGATGCGGGGGATTTTTAAACCTGGCAATTCCCAAATAGGGTTTGTTGTGCAGCACAATCCGATATCTGGAGTTAAGGCGGCTTCTTTGTATAATTCGTGTGTGGCATCAAGGTAACTCATTGGTTTGTTTCTAAAGGGTTTTTATCAATTCTTTGAATAAGGTAATCATATTGGGTTCGGCTTTTCCAGCCATTGCGATAATTTCGGAAATATCAACTGGTTCTAAATTGTCTGGGTCGCATTCATCGGTTAATACTGATACGGCTGCCACTTTTAAATTTAAATGATTCGCCACAATAACTTCGGGAACCGTACTCATTCCAACAGCATCGGCACCAATAATTTTTAACATTCTATATTCTGCTCTCGTTTCCAATTGTGGCCCAACTACACTGGCATATACACCTTCATGAAGTGTTATGTTGTGTGCTTTTGCTATGGATTTGAATTTGGTATTGATGTCTGCATCATAAGGCCGACTCATGTCTGTAAACCGTTCGCCTAATTTTTGGACACCTTTAAATGCCAAAGGAGAACTGCCTTGCAAATTGATATGATCTTCGATGAGCATCAATTCGCCTTTTTGGAATTTGAGGTTAATGGCTCCAGAAGCGTTGGACACAAGCAAGGTGTGAATACCTAATTTTTCCATAATCCGAACAGGAAAAGTTACATCTTGAAGGGAATAGCCTTCATATACATGAAAACGACCTTGCATGACAATCACTTTTTTTCCTTCCAAAAGACCATAGATCAATTTGCCTTTGTGAAAT
>JBGSXJ010000342.1:0-9271 GCA_041751535.1 Aquaticitalea sp. | reverse complement strand
AACCCCACAATTATTTAATCATGAGGTTTTTAGGGTTAATTTTTATTTGTTTTTAGCAACTTCTGCAGCCATAATTAAGGCATTATAAGCGTTTGCTATCCTTCCGGATTTTGATAATTCCGAAAATGATTTCACATTACTGGCATTACCACCAACAATTACCTTGGTACTCAATGGCACACCAGAATTGATGATGATATCTTTTACTTGAGAAGCAGTTAGGCTCGGATATAAAGAACGGATTAAAGCCGCAATACCAGCCACTCCAGGCGCAGCCATTGATGTACCGCCTTTTGTATCGTATTCATTTTCTGGTGTGGTTGAATAGATTTGTCCTCCTGGGGCAAAGACATCCACATTAATTTTTCCGAAGTTGGAAAAACTTGAAACCAATTTAGAACCGTAAGCAGGATCCAAAGAGCCAACTGTAATAAAACTATTTGAAATTTCTGGCCCATTATTCACCTGATCGTTTGGATAATTTGGTTTTACATCAAGATCTTCACTATCATTACCAGCCGCGTGGACAAAAACCACGTCTTTTTGAGCCGCGTAGGCAATGGCATCCCTTACCCAATCGCTATGAGGTGAAAATGATTTTCCAAAACTTCCATTGATAACTTTAGCTCCATTATCTACAGCATATCGTATCGCTAACGCCACATCTTTGTCATATTCGTCGCCGTTTGGTACCGCTCTAATGGACATGATTTTTACATTGTTGGCAACTCCGTCAGCACCTTTTCCGTTGTTTCGTACTGCGGCGATGATGCCCGCTACGTGAGTACCGTGGCTTTCACTTTTTTTAACTGGTTTGACGTTTCCGTTTCCATAAAATTTAGTACTCAAATCGTCAGGATCATCACCTGTTTTACGACCTCTAAAATCTTTGTTTAAGTTGTAATTTAAACGATCACTGATTTCAACCAAACCTTCATTGATCTGTTTCTTAAAATCAGAAATTGAATCCTCGTCCAAACTGTAAACATACTTGATTACAGCAATCGATTCTTGAAGAGAGGCATTTTCAGTTTTAATGGCATTGACATCTTCTTTTGTATAGTTGGCCTTTTTTAAATGTTGTGAAACGGCAGCATCAGCGGCAGTAACTTGTTGAAGAATTTGCTCGTATTGGGTTTTATAACCAGTATATTTTTGAACTTCTTGGTTGTAAAGCGTTTGTGCTTCGGCATATCTTGGATGGCTAGTGTTGCCACTTGCCAATAAGCGGACATATTCGAGTTGCTCATTGTAGGCATCTCCCAGAAAATTCCAGCCATATACGTCATCTATATAGCCATTGTTGTCGTCGTCCTTTCCGTTGTTCGGTATTTCTTTGGTGTTTTTCCAAATTACGCCGTTGAAATCTTCGTGGTCGATATCAATACCAGAATCGATAACCGCTACAATGGTGGTTTGGCCCTTTTTGGTTTTTATAATTTCATTATAAGCTTTTTGTACACTCATTCCTGGGATGGTGTCACCTATAATGTCCAAATGTCCCCAGGTCTGTTTTTGAATTGTTGTAAGTTCTGATGTCTTAATAGGCATCGTATCAATATTCTCTATTGGTGTTGATAGTACACCAGGCTTGGCGCCACCGCAGCTAACGAGCAAGATCGCTGCGACTGCAGAATACATAAATGGTTTAAAGTAGAATTTCATCTGTTTAATTTTTTTTGTTAAGTAAAGGAGTTAAATGCAGCACTCAATAAGCATGTTCAAGTCTGTTTATAGTATAGTCTGCGCTTTTCATGGATATAAATTTGTTAGGAGAAAATATCTTTCGTGGTGAAAATATCTTTGAGTCGAACCCCTTTTTCGGTGTGTTCAACAGTAATAATTTGATTGTGGGCATCATGTTCCAAAAATAAATAATAATTATGGTCTGCAGCTTTGTTGAGAAATTTTTCTTTTTCACCGAGCGTTAGCAACGGTCGAGTATCATATCCCATTACAAACGGAATTGGCAAATGACCAACAGTTGGCAACAAGTCGGCCATAAATGCGATGGTTTTGTCTTTGTAATGAATCAACGGAATCATTTGCTTGTCTGTATGGCCATCTGCAAAAAAAACATCAAAACCAAGATCAGAGTTTTTTAACAAATCGACTTCTGGCAGTTGTGTGAATTTTAACTGTCCACTTTCTTCCATTGGGATAATGTTCTCCTTTAAAAAGGAAGCCTTTTCCCTGTTGTTAGGCTGTGTTGCCCAATTCCAATGGTCTTTATTGCTCCAAAAATGTGCATTTTTAAAAGCGGGTTCATAACCTGTTCTGTCCTTATTCCATTGGACGCTTCCACCACAATGATCAAAATGCAAATGCGTCATGAAAACATCTGTGATATCATCCCGATGAAAACCATGTTGTTTTAAGGAGGCATCAATAGAGTTATTACCCCATATATGATAATATCCAAAAAACTTATCACTTTGCTTGTCTCCCATACCGGTGTCAATCAAAATCAAACGATTGCTTTCTTCTATGAGCAAACAACGTGCCGCTATGTCTATCATATTGTTAGCATCGGCCGGATTGGTTTTGTTCCATAGTGATTTTGGAACCACGCCAAACATTGCACCACCATCGAGTTTAAAATTACCTGATTCTATTGGATATAATTGCATGATGATTTTATTGTTAAAAATCTGATGCAAATTACTAAAAGCAGTGAAGATAAGAGGATACTCTTTGATTTTATTAGGTGTATTTTAACATTTGAAAATATAGAGTTATACTCTCAATTCTTTTGAAACCTTTTGAAATTGCATTAATTTTATCAAATAATTAGATTCGGTCCATAATGAAAAACATTATTGAAGCGCCTTTAAGAATAAAGAAAATGAAACTGTTGCGTTTTGGACGCGATCTAAGTCCTGATGAGAATATCATTTTAAGGGATTTTCTCGCCGTTGAGCGCACACGGCTTGCCAATGAGCGCACATTGTTATCTTACATTCGTTCATCACTCTACTTAATTTTAGGTGGAATTGCCTTTTTACAGTTGGAGGGATTTGCAAACATCAAATATTTGGGGTTATTGTCATTGTTGTTAAGTGTCGTTTTTTTAGTTATTGGGGTTTATAGATTTATGTTGTTGAAGAAAAGCTTAAAAAAATTGTATTACCAAATGGACGATAAAGATGAATGATTTTATAAACGAAGTCTTGCACGAGTTTGAATTGCCTCTTGAAAATCCTGTTTTAATATTTTCCTTGATTTTATTCATCATTCTTTTATCGCCCATAGTGTTGAAAAAGATTAGAATACCAGGAATTATTGGATTGATCCTATCAGGAATAGTTATTGGCCCAGCAGGGTTAAATATTTTAGAAAATTCACTTTTTGTGGATGTATTTTCCACCATTGGCCTGCTCTACATCATGTTTATTGCTGGTTTAGAACTCGACATGAATGAGTTTAAAGCGCATAAGAACAAAAGCTTTTTATTCGGATTTTATACATTCATCATTCCGCTTGCCATTGGATATCCTGTATGTCATTATTTGCTGGGATATGGGGTCAATGCCAGTTTTTTGACTGCCAGTATGTTTGCAACGCATACCCTCGTAACGTATCCAATAGTAAGCAAACTCGGGATCTCTAAAAATCAAGCAGTCGCAATCACTGTAGGTGGAACTATTTTAACCGACACCGCAGTATTAATTATTTTGGCTGTGGTTATGGGATCACACACCGGTGGTTTGACCCAAGAGTTCTGGATTAGATTGGGTATATCGCTAACCATCTTTTCTGCTATAATGTTTTATGTCGTTCCAAAACTAGCGAAATGGTTTTTCAGGAAATTGGAGAGCGAAAAACATTCTCATTACATTTTTGTTCTTTCGGTAGTCTTTTTTGCAGCTTTTCTTGCCGAAATTGCCGGTGTTGAGCCGATTATTGGTGCTTTTGTTGCAGGATTGGCTTTAAATAGACTAATCCCTCACTCTTCTGTATTAATGAATAGGATCGAGTTTATTGGCAATTCACTATTTATTCCATTCTTTTTAATAACGGTTGGAATGCTCGTTGATATCAGTGTTATTTTAAGCGGCCCAATGGCCTTGATTGTGGCTGGTTCATTATCGGTGGTGGCACTTTTAGGTAAATGGTTTGCCTCTTTTTTTACACAATTATCATTTAAATATTCAAAAACACAAAGGCAATTGATATTTGGCTTGAGCAGCGCACATGCGGCCGCTACCCTTGCGGTTATATTGGTTGGTTTTAAAGCGGGAATATTAGATGAGAATATTTTAAACGGCACTGTGATTTTAATTCTTATCACCTGTGTTATAGCATCATTTGCAACGGAGCGGGCTGCAAAGAGAATGGTAATTGAATCTGCCGAAAGTGATGACGAATCCATAATGTCAATTGCAAAAAGTGAGCGTATTTTAATTCCTATTGCAAATATTGAAAACATGTTCAAAATTCTGGATTTTGCCGTCCTTATAAAAGACAAGAAATCAGACAGCCCCATCACGATTTTAACAGTTGTCCCTAATAACGTAGAAGCGGAAAAAAACATCAACAAATCAAAACAAAGATTAGAAACCGTAGTTACAGATCTGGCGGCATCAGAAACTAAAGCGGAAGTTATTGCCGCAATAGATTATAATGTTTCTAGCGGTATTTCTAGAACTGCCAAGGAAATTAGTGCAGATACCATTATACTTGGTTGGCCGCAAAAAACAGGCTTTTTTGATAAATTGATGGGCAACAAAATGGAAAGTATCATGAAAAATACGGAAAAAACACTTTTCATTTCTAATTTTGAAAAACCGCTCATCGAACATCGTCGTATTTTTGCCATTGCACCTCCCAGATGTGAAAACGAAGAAGGATTTAATTATTGGATGCTAAAGCTCAATATTTTATCTAATGAGTTGAGCGTTCCTTTTGAAATGAACTGCAGTATGGAGACACAAGAAGCTATAGAAAAGCTTACCAAAAAAAATAAAGCAATTCCGCCGCCAACATTTACAAATTTCAGTAATTGGAACGATTTTTTTAATCTGGCAAAAGACATTACCGATACCGATTTAATTGTACTCATTTCAGCAAGAAAAAGATCTATCTCCTATTTTCCCCAGCTTGAAAACCTCCCTTCCAAACTTGAAAGAATGTATCCATTAATCAGTAAAATTATTGTTTATCCATAAATATATTGCCAAAAGCACAAACGCCACTTGACATTATCAATTGTCAGTGGCGTTTGTGCTTATTCCTTCTTTTTTACTTTCTGGCGCGGGTTAAAAACTAGATCACCGTACCATGTGGAATCACCGCTCCTTTTTTGAGAACCACAATTCCATCTTTAATGACATAGGTATCTGTTTCTATGTCCTTTGAATGAGAACCTCCGTTAATTCTGACATCATTTCCAATACAACAATTCTTATCGATGATGGCATTTTTAATAAAACAGCGCTCACCAATGCCCATCGGTATCTTTGATTTTGACGTGACTTCATCCAGGGTTTGATAGCTGTCGCAACCCATAATGTAAGCGTTGATAATGGTCGACTCGTGCCCGATTCGCGAGCGTATGCCAATAACTGAATGTTCTATTTTGGCTGCATTGATGATACAGCCTTCCGCAATGACAGCTTTGTTCAAAGTTGTACCCGAAATCTTTGTAGTTGGCAACATTCGGGCCCTTGTATAAACGCGGTCTTTATTGTTGAATAAATCAAATTGCGGGATGTCATCTGTCAATCCTAAATTGGCCTCAAAAAAAGAATCAATATTTCCAATGTCCGTCCAATACCCTTCAAACTGATAACTCAATGTTTTATGTTTATCAATCGATTGTGGAATTATCTCCTTGCCAAAATCATTGGTATCCGGATTGTTCATCAACTCAATCAGCAAATCTCTGTTAAAGATATAAATGCCCATGGAAGCTAGATGATTTCTACCTTGTGCCTTCATTTCGTTGCTGACATTAGAAGTCCAATCGGGCAACAGACTTGCGTCTGGTTTTTCAATAAAAGAGGTAATGACGTTGTTTTCATCGGTTTTTAAAATGCCAAAAGAAGTTGCTTCCTTTTCTATCACAGGAAGTGTGGCGATGGTTATTTTCGCATCGGCTTCCCTATGGGCAGTCAACATTTTGTTAAAATCCATTTGGTACAATTGATCTCCAGAAAGAATCAATGCGTACTCAAAATCATGGCTCAAAAAATGGTGCATACTTTGTCTTACGGCATCAGCAGTTCCCTGAAACCAAGTATTGTTGGATATGGTTTGCTCTGCTGCCAGAACATCTACAAATGCAGAGCTGAAAAAACTAAAATGATACGTGTTTTTGATATGTTTGTTCAGCGATGCCGAATTGAATTGTGTCAATACAAACATGCGTTTGATCTCCGAGTTGATGCAATTGGAAATCGGTATATCTACGAGTCGATATTTTCCTGCAATGGGAACTGCGGGTTTTGAACGTGATTCTGTAAGTGGATAAAGTCGCGAACCTTGGCCACCACCAAGGATAATTGAGATAACATTGTCGTGATACATAATTATGGTTGTATTGAATTATATAAATTGATATAAGCTTGAGCTGACGCATCCCAGGAATGGTCAATTTGCATGATTAATTTACGATTTTTTTTGAAATGATCGGTATGATCATAAAAAGAAACACCACGACCAATGGCATGAACCACTTCGTGTACCGTTGGACCAGCATGACGGATTCCAAATCCTGAATCCCCAACATCAACAATGGTATCTTTTAGGCCGCCGATACTGTTTACAATGGGCACCGTACCATAACGTAACGCGTACATTTGGTTAAGCCCACAAGGCTCAACCCTTGAGGGCATTAATATAAAATCGGCTCCAGCATACAGAATATGTGACAGTCTTTCGTCGTATCCAATAAAATTATTATAAAAACCAGCATGACCTAGCTTTAGGGCTTCCAGTTGATTTTCTACATTGGTATCGCCCGAACCCAACATCATCACCGATAGTTTTTTGGACTTCAATGCAGAATCAAAAATATAAGGCAATATATCAGCTCCTTTTTCGCCAACCAAACGCCCAATAAATACAAATAAAGGCAATTCTGGATCGAGGTCAAACTGTTCGCAAATCCACTCTTTGTTTCCAGCCTTGCCCGATTCAACCGATTGGGTTGTGTAATTTTTAATAATGTAATCATCTGTTTTAGGATTCCAAACGGATGTGTCAATTCCGTTAAGGATACCAACACATTTGTGGCTTTCACTTTGCAATAGAAACTCCAATCCGTTGGCGGCATATTTCAACTCCTCCATATAACTTGGCGAAACGGTGGTAACTTTCCATGCACATTTAATTGCCGATGCGAGAGGGTTTATGATTTTGTTCCAATCCAGTAAGCCGACATTGTTAAAGTCAAAAGGCGGAATCAAATGCACCAGATCATGGCTGAACCAACCTTGATATTGACCATTGTGGATGGTCAGCACAGACGGAACCGCTTTTACGCTCTGATAAGCATAGCTCTGTGACATCATAAAAGGAATTAATCCAGAATGATGATCATGGCAATGAACGAGGCTTGGAACTTCATCAAGTTGCACTAACCAATTAAGTGTCGCAATCTGAAATGCCAAAAAACGCCCGGTGTCGTTATCAGAATACACATAGTTCTTAAAAAGCAAATAGGGGACATCTACAAAAAAGATGTCAAAACCAAGATTATTGTTTTTCAGTGTGAGAATTCTAAAATCCATCAGCATACCTAGTTGCAATTTGCCTTGATAGACGGTTTCGAATTCGTTTGCACGCGTAAATTTGTTATCATAAAATGGCATGATAACACTACTCTTTTCTCCGAGTTGATTTTGATATTTTGGAAGCGCTCCAACCACATCACCCAAACCCCCAACTTTGGCTATTGGATAACATTCTGCACTGATATGGAATATGGTCATTGGTTAATTTAATAGTTTTTTAAAACTACAAAATATTTGAGCATATTACCACACAAACAATTAAATAAATTTTTAAGGATTTATTGACGATCTAATTATAGGTTTAAGGATTTACTTTTTTTAGCGTTAATTTTGGTAAGACTTCCAAAAAAGTCAATTATCCTACTAAAAAGTCCCTAAAATTGGTCGTATTTATGATGGCCACTTTAGTGTTATAGGTCGCTTCGAATGTTTTTGGAATAGAAGTTTTAGCTTTTATATTCCACTTAAATTCATAGGCTTTGATGGAGTCGTTTAAGGCTTCAACATAATCTATTTCCTGCTGGCTGGTTGTCCGCCAAAAATAAGACTTCGCTCGATTGCCTTTATAGGCATTGAACTTGAATCTTTCGCTAATTAAGAAGTTTTCCCACAGCGCACCTTTGTCCTGTCTTGAGTTGATGGGTCTAAAATCGTCAATAATGGCGTTCCTGACCCCATTGTCGTAAAAATATATTTTTTGATTTCTTTTGATTTCGTTTCTTAAATTTTTACTGAAACTTGGTAATCTAAATATCACATAGCTATTGACAAGGATGTCTATATAGTTGCTAACTGTATTTTTATCTATTCCAAGAAGTTGCGCCAATTCATTATAGCTCACTTCTTGACCCATTTGGAATGCCAACGCCCGCACCAAATATTCTAAAACGACTGGCTTTTATAAATTGTGAAATGCCAAAATATCTTTATATAGATAACTATCGGTCAATGTTTTCAGAATTTCGGGTTCCTCACCTAAATTATTTATGACGTCAGGATACATTCCAAAGAGTAGTCGTTGCTCTAACTGTTGAAACGCTTTTAAATAGCCAATGTGGTTTTCAAACTCTTCCCAAGATATAGGGTAGAGGTGATACTGCCATTTTCGGCCTGTCAATGGCTCATTGGTTAAATTCTTGATTTCGAAGGCCGATGATCCACTGACCAGTAGCTGAACATCCTTAAACTGATCTGTTATGATTTTTAAGGTCAGGCCTATGTTCTCGATACGTTGTGCTTCATCGATAAACACAAATTTATAATTCCCTATAATTGATTTTAGTTGTTCGGTATTGGTGTTTTGAAGCAATGATCTCACTGTAGGATCGTCTCCATCTAAAAAAAGATGTTGTTTGTCTTTTATTATATCATGAATTAACGTGGTTTTGCCCACTTGCCTTGGACCGATAAGAATAATGGCTTTTCCCTTGCCGAATTTTGCAAGTAACATTGTTTTTATAATGCGATCAATCATATATTTGGAATTCAATTCACCAAATATAGTATTTTTTGGTGAGTTCATTCACCAAATATTA
>JBGSXJ010000341.1:0-22390 GCA_041751535.1 Aquaticitalea sp. | reverse complement strand
GAAGGATTTGGATCTTTTCTCTTCCAAAAGTGTCTGGATAACGACACGTTCATTGAGTGATAATCGTCTGTGCTTTTTTGTGTTCATACAACAAATCTAAAATTTTGATTTGTTGCGTTAAGTTATTGAATTGGGACATAGGTTTTCAGCTTGCGTACAACGTTTGGTGTATGGGCCGTGGCGCGGATTCGTTACGGAACCCAATAAACAGATACTTGTCAGAGGAAAATATGCAGGATTTTCCAGATGGGCTAGAATAAGCCATGGTTTATAAACTTTGTTGGCAACAGTTTTTTATTTTTTCTATAATTTTTCATTCAAATCTTGTCTTCCAACAATTGCTATTATTTCAACCGTATTCTCATTTACTTTGAAGTAAATACTATCAATTCCACAAACACAGCGTCTATAATCTTTTTTAATATAATCGACGGATTCGAAAGAATATGGTCTTTGAGCAATAATGTCAAAATACACAAAGAATGATTCGAAGTATTTATCCGCTTGAGTCATTCCAAATTTTCTCACTCCGTAATGATGAATACTTATCAAGTCATTTTTCGCTTCGTTACTTAATTTGTATTTAGTCATTAAGTAAAGACTTTGATTGAGCTAAAATATCATTTTTACTATCGCTTGTAAATCCGCTGTTTTCAGCTTTTTCCAATTTAGCACGAATCCAGTCAATTTCAATTTGTTGTTTTCTAGCTTGTCTGATTAAATCATTTACTAGTTCACTCTTGCTAGAATATTCGTTTTGGTCCACTTGAGTTTTTAGCCATTCATCGTTCGGCTTTGTGAATGATATGCTTTGTCTTGCCATAATTTAAGTATTTGGTGTAAATATACACCAAATACACATCATTTACAAATTGTTGCCAACAATAGGATATAAACAATTGTCTATATTCACATTAAATGACTAAAAATAGTAAATAATGGATTACTGTTAACTTTTGGTTTTTTAATAGGTTTAAAAATGTAGTTCAACCTACTGATACAAGTATATCAATTAGTTGATTTAAAATGATGTGGAATCCCGCAATAATGAATTTAAATTATTTAGAGTGGTTCTCAAGATCTCCTTTAGTAGCTGGTTTACTATTTTAGGAGTTATAAGAACTTTTAACCCATCAGTCGCCATAGCACCTACTGTCGCGTTTCCCATTCCAGCAGATGATTTTTTGGACGGCACTATTGACCTCAACAAACACATGATCAAAGAGAAACGGATTTTGTTTACAAAAACGAACAAAAAAACAGCGATAAACAGAAAGTAAAGTATTAAAATTTTTACCTTCACAAAACGCCATATTATAGTGCCACATAGTACAAACCAACATAATTTAAAATGAAAAGTAAAGATTTCGACCGATTAGAATATTTACAAAAGCTAATTCTTGTACAAAATTTCGCCAAGGAAGTGGACAGTATCATACCGCATTTCGGGCCATTAAGAATCGTCACAATGTATGCACTTCAAAAATTCTTCGTTGCCCTTGATTTTGACTTAACAAATAGAAAAATCCTGTCCATAAAGGCATTTAATGATATCCACTATTTAAATAAACACACCCGGTATACAGCAAAATTGGATTTATCGCCTTTGAAGATTATCAGTTCTAAATTGGAATATGGGAGTGACCCAACCTATTGTGATGGTAGTGGACAGTGAAACAGGAACAATTGTCTCCGAGGTATTCTGCTCATATTAGGTCTATCATGTTGACTTGTTCTTAAATCGGAATGCAAGATACGCATCGAAAGGTGTTGATATTTCGCAACCACAAATTTATCAAATAAACACAATCTAGTCTAGGTTCTTGGTTCAAACCGTTCTGCCAAACGTGGAACGATCTTACTTCTTTAAACTCTCCTTCCCCTATAGGGGTGCAGGGGTACCTTAACCAAAATTTATCAAATAAACACAATCTAGTCTAGGTTCTTGGTTCAAGCCGTTCTGCCAAACGCGGAACGATCTTACTTCTTTAAACTCACTTTCCCCTTTAGGGGTGCAGGGGTACCTTAACCAAAAATTTATCAAATAAACACAATCTAGTCTAGGTTCTAGGATCCAAAGCCGAAATGGTCTACGTTCTTGATACTTTGTACCTTGTACTTTGTACTTTTAGATAACAGCAACATCCAAAATTCCAGCCCCAACCTGGGACTCCAGTCCATAGACCTCGTCCTCAATAATCTCGTAATAACGCATATTTAACGCGGCAATACCTGTAGCTGACGGAGACACTACAACAGTTGGCGCGAGAACAAAAGAGTTCGCCCCAGCTCCAATCTCCAAAAAATGGGTAGGGGAGATGTGCAATGAAGCATCCAAACTCTCAAAATCAAAATCCAAAACTCCGAGTGTCACTCCAACATGGGTGGCCGTTTTAGGAGCCTTAAATGCTTTGGGGTAGAAATCCATGACGGTTAAGGCCTGTGTGGCCCAATCAAAAGGACTCTGGTCAATCAATGTTTGTAACAATGCATGATGGGGCGTAAATTCAAACTGCCGTAGCAATCGTTTGCCCTTTCCTGTTTGCAAACCCTCTTGGACACAACGTTTCCCACGTTCAGAAACAGCGTCCAACGCTTTGATTTCCAAAAACAACTGCATCAGTCGGCTATGGATGCTGCGCCCCGTAATGCCCTGCAGAAAAGGCAACAGTCCCATTCGGAAGGCTTTCTTCACTTGGCTGCAATGTCCAAATTCGCTGGCATTTTCGCGCACACGCACCATACTGGCTTTGGTTTTGATAGCATCACCATTAAACCCACCACCAGCCCTGCGGGCATACGCAACGCCTTTGGTGATATAGTAATTGAGGTCACCAACAGTTCCAACAATTTTTATGAGTCCTTTTTGTCTTGCCATGGTTGCTAAAGTACGATATACGTCCTATATAAGCCATGGGTGTCCTATACATGCGGGCACCAACACCAAGTGTAATCAACATATCGTCCATAGTGACAGGTTGGGAACGAACGCATAACTAATAAAAGGAAGTTAGTAAGCAAGAACCAGATAATTCAATTGACACGGGGGTTAGCACTTGTTTTCTGTTTATTTGACCTGTGTAAATCTTTTGTCAAAAGTTAATTGCTTTTTTGAAACAACAGTAATTCTTCTGGCGTCGGGATGGTTAGGGTTAATTAAGTAATTGGATTCTGGAGCAACAATACTACTTGGCACCTTTAATACAGCTGCCCCATTGTCATACTTCCATTAATAAAAAATTCTTTTTGGCGATTCTCAACTATTGCCCTTGTACTAAAATCAAGTATTCTCAAATTTAATTTTTTCTATTAAATCTTTGAAATATTCAGGGCTCCAAATAATTAAAACATCATCATTTTTGATAAACCTAGCAACATCTTCTTTAATACTGCTAAAAGAAACGGATTTGATTTTGGTATCTAATAGTTCAATAATCTGCTCATTGGAAATGCTATCGTGTTGCCAGTCGTTTGTGTCTTTTGCTCTAGTTAAGAAATGATTTACGTCCAAAGGGATTCCTTTTTTAATATACCATTCTAAATCATACCAATCCCTTCCTTTAACTCTATTTAGCCACTTTCTAAATAGCAGGGCATGCATTTTACCTGCAAAAAGACTTGGTTTCGTAAAGCATTTCACATAAAAAGAAAATGGACGGAGTAATAACTTTTCCTCGGTTTTAAAATTTAATGGGGGCAGCCGGTCAACTTCTATTTTTATTTTCAGTGTTTTGTTAGAATGCACCCCAGTTTCTTTGATGACGTCTTCGAGTACAATTTCTTGCCATATTGTTTCAGCTTTTAGAAATGCAGAATCAATGGCAGTTAGTTTTGTTTTTTTCTTTTCATTGATACTCACAGTTAGCCCCAATGATTTAAATTCATCTAGAATGGCTTTGAAATATGGCTCAATTGAAAAATGAGGATCATGTTTAAGTAAAGAAAAATCCAAATCTTCTGAATATCTATCCACCCCATAAAAAATCCTGAGTGCGGTTCCTCCATAAAAAGCTGCTTTCTCAAAAAAATCAGTTCTTGATAGACCTGCTAATGTGATTTCTTGCATTATTTCTCGTAATGCAGATAATATTTCTTCTTCATTTTGAGGATTATATTCTTCTATCCACTCTTTTATCATAATTCTATCAATGTTTTAATGAGCATGTTTAGACTGCTTTTTTTAGGTGCATTTTTGATCCATAATTCCATTGCTTTCGTATCTAATGTGCTTAATATTTCGCGATCCATACGAAGATCTTCCATTAGAAATTCTCTTGTTTGTTTGATGCTTCTAAGATAAATTTTTGGTGTTAGCACAACTTTGTCACACAAAGCTTTTTCTGGTGATGCCACTAACATTGTCTGTTTAGGTGAATGTCTTATGTTTTTTATTCCATAAGAATAATAAGGAATCTTTAATTGTTGGTAACTAAATCGTCCAACCGGAGTTTTATATAACTTTGATGTTTTTATGGTTACCGAACTTATTTCATAAGCTCTTTCTGGTATCATGTTCCAATAAGACAATGCGGACTCTAATGAGACATAACTGGGTCCTCTTAGATGATTCGCTATCAGAAAAGGTTCTGGTGTTGATAAGTCTATTTTAGGTCCTGTTATATATAGCCCTCTTCTTATAGAAATAAGCTCATTGTTTTTGAGTAGTTCACTAATTTTATCATTTGGACTTTGATAGTCACTTAATATTTCTAAAATTAAATGTCTGGTTATAGGAGCTTCAGCATATTCCTTTATCATTTTTCTGAAATCCATATTGTAATTATTGCATGTTATAATCGGTTCATTTCCGATTAATTAATGTAAATATAACAATATTATGTAAAAAAACAAGCATATAATCGGAATTATTCCGATTATATGCTTAAATTATAACAGTGATATTTTAAAAGTTTATTTGAATTAAAAATTTGTTGCTTCTTAATTAATTTTGATATGAATTGGATGGGAATTATAACCAAACATGAAATACCAAACTGTTTTAGCTATGTTTTAGCAATAGAAAAAGTCAGGAATTAATTCTTGACTTTTTCTTTGTATGCATTGTAGCGAGAGGGGGCAAGATCCCCGGATCTTTGGGTTATAGGTCGAATTAACACCTTATTTTAAAAGATTTTAAGCTTTTTTGAAATCAAATTATGTTCAAAAATGTGTTCAGTTTTGTGTTCACTATGTTATTAAAAAATTAATCAAGTTTAGCTATTTTTAGAATGGTTGACCGCAATAATTAAAAAAGACTACTGATTTAAAAACATTGATTCCTTTTAGATGAGGTTTTTGCTCTTTTTATTGATTAATTAATTGTAGAAAATACTTAATATAGATTATCAAGTGTCTATTGACAATTTGTTTAATTGTAATTTTTTATTTAGTTTTAATTTATTATTTTCCTATTACCAACCTCACAATATTGGTTTTGGATTATTAGTTAAATGTTTGTTGACAGAAACATTAACGGCATTTTGCTTATTTGATAAGCTGGCTTTGCTATTAATTAATCTAAAATCAACCAAAATGAAAACACGGAATTTATTTTTTATGACACTATTGCTGACCGGTATGAGTCTAACGACACAGGCTCAAACCGATAATCCAGAAGTAATTAAAAGACAAAATGATAGTCTTAAGAAAGCTATAGATACATTACAAAAAAGGATAAGTAGTCTAAAACTAGATGATAAAGACTACTATTCAAGAAAATATAGCGAAGTCCTCATCGATTTTTCTAAAAAAACACCTTCGATAGCCTTACCAAAAAAAATAAAGGAAGGTGATTTCTACGTAGTGAAAATTCAGAATTTTAACCCCAATCGCTATTCTGTAGAAATCAAAAACAAGGATACCATTTTATCCAAGCCGTTGGAGCTGCCTACCTTTGCCGACTTTTCCTTGGATAATTTGAGTGCACTCACAAGTGGATTCAACAAGAATATAATTGTTGATACTACGGCTCTTTCTTTTAAAACTTTAACTATAGACACTATCAAAGAGTCTCTGAAATTGGCAAAAAAGAACAATGCCGAATTTAAAGAACAATTTGAAAGTCTGAAAACGAAATGGGATGATTTAAAATTTAGGGTTTATAAGTTAAGATTGAATCTGTTAAAGACCATCCCTGATACTTCTGATAAAAGCTTTGATTACAATGAAGCATTAGCAAAAACCGAAGAATTAAGAGTTTCTGCAAAAGAATTAAAGGTAGAAGTAAAGGCATCACAAACAGCCTTTTTAGCAATTGTGGATGACCCACAAGCAATAACATTATTAAATGCCAATGCGAATGTCGACGTGAAGAAAGAAGTAGAAGCAATGAAGGTTGTATATTCAAGTTTTGTAAGCAAACTTGACGAATTTGGAGACCTTTTAAGTGCCGATAATTTAGAGAAGCTGTTGAAGACAATTTTGTTTTTGTCAACTGACAATAGTTATACCTCTTTACCTATCCAATTTAAGGGTGAACAAGAAGAGTTGAGTATAAGTTTTACACCAAAAGACACGGCATCGGGTTTGCAAAAGGAAACTCTGGCACCGTTGGTTTTTCCTTTAAAGGACAATTGTTATTGGGCGGTAGGTACTTCGTTTTATTATTCAAATCTCGACAACGATCGATATGCTGTTACCACGAGCACTAGTAATGAATCCACTATGTATTCATTTAATAACCTAGAACGTACTAAAGGTGAAGCTGGTATGGCTGCTACTTTAAGAGTTGGTTATAAGTTTGGATTATTTGGAACCCATTTTTCTGTGGGTCCTGGGATCTCCATTGAGAAAAACATTAGACCACGATTGTTATTTGGAGGTGGTTTGTCATTAGGTAAGAGACATCATCTAACATTGGATTATGGAGGTATCTTGGGCTATGTTGATAGAATTCCTGAAGGAGTTTCAATGACTGGCTATAGTTCTATACCGAACCCGTTGACAACCGATATTATGGTGGGATTCTATTTTGGAGTAGGATACATGTATAAATTATAATTGTTAAAAAAACTAGAGGAGCAATTCGATTGATAAATTATCTAACTTACCAAATGATAACAAGAAATCCCATCTGTAGAAACAGGATAAAATATGGCAATCTCACTAACCAACTAACATCTAAACTATGTCCGCTAACAAAAATAAGCTCGCTTATAGGGTAGGAGAAATGCTTCATGTTAATCTAGAAGATGAGAACACTCCATGGATAGATAGCTCAAAAACCCTTATGAAATTGATTGGCATTCTCGGAATGCTGTTGCCTGTTCTCATTTATCTTTTTTTATATACAAGCACAGGACACACAAGGGTGCTACATTCCATAAGTCATTATTTTTATACACGGTCCAACCCCATTTTCATCATTGTGTTGAGTCTTATGGCCATTTTCCTTATGATTTACAAATACAAAAAACCCATTGATTTTTATCTCTCATTTTTCGCAGGTGTAGCAGCTTTGTTGTTATTATTGTTTCCTACTGACAGCATAGCGGACACTTGTTCAGATTTATGTGAAGGGCATACCATTGCATTTATAAATGACGATGGTTTCAGGGTAGCTTTTCACTATGCTTGCGCAGCCATTTTTTTAGGGATATTAAATTATATGTGCTTCTTTTTATTCACCCGTTCGGATAAACCAAAAGTCATGCGTACCCTTCAGAAAAATAAAAGGAATGTCATTTTTTATATTTGCGGAACGTTAATGACTTTATCTTTGCTGATTATAATATTAGGTTTGTTTGAAGTAATCCCTAGAGAGATTTACTACCAGAATAACTTAACTTTTTGGATGGAGACTTTGGCTGTTGAAGCATTTGGGTTTTCATGGTTGGTAAAAGGCGAATTTATTTTAAAGGATAAATAACCAGAGCAATACAAATGATTAACCAATTACCTCAATTCAACCATTTTTCAATTCAACAATTCTCCCTATATTTAAACTCTCCCTAAAAGTAAAATAATTAATAGCCGGCAATGGTGTGAACTGTTGTAGGAATTTTTATTTTTACAACAAACACACAATTTAACCCAACTAAATGTCCGAAGACCAAAAACAACAACTGCTCAAACAAACTCTATGGAATATTGCCAACGACCTACGTGGCAATATGGATGCCGATGATTTCCGAGATTATATATTAGGCTTTATCTTTTATAAGTACTTAAGTCGCAAGATGGAACTCTATGCGAATGAGATTCTGGAACCAGACGGATTGACCTATCACGAAGTGGAAGGGCACGAACAAGATGAACTCTTACTCAATAACATTAAAGATTTTTCATTAGAGAAGTTGGGCTACTTTTTAAGACCAGACGAACTCTTTAGTGAGTTGGCGCGTCGTGGGAATGCGGGTGGCAAGAGCAAATTTATACTTGATGACCTTTCTAAAGTCCTGACCAATATTGAGCAAAGTACCATGGGAAGCGAAAGTGAAGAAGACTTTGGCAACCTGTTTGAAGATTTGGACTTAACAAGCAGTAAGCTTGGAAAGACCGAAACTGCTAAAAACGAACTCATCGTAAAAGTGCTGTCGCATTTAGAGACCATTGATTTTGATTTGGAAAACTCCGAAAGCGATGTGCTTGGTGATGCCTATGAATATCTGATTGGGCAGTTTGCTTCTGGAGCTGGTAAAAAGGCAGGGGAGTTTTACACGCCACAACAGGTGTCTAAAATCTTGGCAAAACTGGTGACGGTTGGCAAAACCAAACTCAAAAACGTGTACGACCCCACTTGTGGTTCGGGGTCGTTGTTGTTGCGTGTGGCGAAGGAAGTGAAGGAAGTGGGCGAGTTCTTTGGACAAGAGAGCAACCCGACCACCTATAACTTGTGCCGCATGAACATGATTATGCATGAGGTGCATTACAAACGATTTGATATTTATAATGAAGACACGCTTGTAAATCCAAGCCCAAAACATTTGGACATGCGCTTTGAAGCGATTGTGGCAAACCCACCGTTTTCTGCGACTTGGAAACCTGATAACATTATCAACGACGACCGTTTTTCTGCATACGGAAAGATGGCGCCCAAGAGCAAAGCCGATTTTGCCTTTGTACAGCACATGGTGCATGGATTGGCGGACAATGGCACGATGGCATGCGTGTTGCCACATGGCGTGCTGTTTCGTGGTGCTGCCGAAGGACACATTCGTCAATACCTGATAGAAGACCGCAACTATCTCGATGCAGTGATTGGCTTACCTGCCAATGTGTTTTATGGTACAGGCATCCCAACCTGTATTTTGGTACTAAAGAAACAACGGACGCATAGCGATACCATTTTGTTTATTGATGCCAGCCAACAGTTTGAAAAGGTAAAGACCCAAAACGTTTTGTTGGAAGCACATATTGAACAAATTATAGACACCTACAAAAACCGTGAGACCAAAGACAAATACAGTTATGTCGCCACTTTAGATGAAGTACGTGAGAACGATTATAACCTGAACATTCCACGCTATGTAGATACCTTCGAGGAAGAAGAGGCTGTTGATTTGCAAGCGGTATCGCAGGAGTTACAGGCTTTGGAGCATGACATGAAAGAAACTGATGCCGTGATTGCTAATTTTTGTGAGCAATTGGGAATTGATACACCGTTTTAATAAGAACCGTCATTGCGAGGAGCATAGAACAAACTTGAAAATTAAAGCAAAATTATAATTGCGACGAAGCAATCTTATGATAGAAACGACAGAACATACAGAAAAGAAACGGTTAGAGCCTGAATTGCGATTTAAGGAGTTTGATGAAGTATGGAAAAAACACACTTTAAAAGAATTATTGAGCTCCCTTGTCGATTGTGAACATAAAACAGCTCCGTATGTTGAAGAGTCAGAGTATTTAGTTGTTAGAACTAATAATGTTAAAAAAGGTCAATTAGACTATGAAGAAATAAAGTACACAACAAAAGAGGGGTTTGAGGAATGGACTAAAAGAAGTGTTCCAAAGTTTGGAGATATTTTGTTTACTAGAGAGGCACCAGCAGGTGAATCATGTCTTGTTCCTGATAATAAAAAAGTGTGTTTAGGTCAAAGAATGGTTTTGCTAAAACCGAATGAGAAGAAAATGACTGGACAATATTTGTCAAGCTATTTACAATCAGATAATGCAATACGTGATATTTCAAACTTGTCTATTGGCACAACGGTTACAAGAATAAATATAGCTGATATTTATAAATTAAAGTGTCCAATTTCATCAATTCCCGAACAACAAAAAATAGCAACCTTCCTAACCGCCGTAGACAGCAAACTCCAACAGTTCAACACGAAGAAAACCCTGTTAGAGCAGTACAAAAAGGGCGTGATGCAACAGTTGTTTTCTCAAAACTTGCGGTTTAAGGATGATGATGGGAGGGATTATGCGGATTGGGAGGAGAAAACTTTAGGAGAGGTTGCCATAGTAACCATGGGACAATCTCCTGCATCATCATCATATAATGACAAAGAAGATGGTGTTTATTTAATTCAAGGAAATGCTGATATTAATGGGAGAATCACGAATCCAAGACAATGGACTAATGAGCCAACTAAAAAATGTGAAAGTGGCGATTTAATTATGACGGTTAGAGCTCCAGTTGGTACAATTTCAAAGTCGTTGCACAATGCTTGTATTGGGAGAGGTGTTTGTTCTATACGGAATAAGAAAACATCTAATATTGAATTCCTGTACCAATTTTTAATCGATTATGAGCAGAAATGGATAAGATTGGAACAAGGAAGCACGTTTACCGCAGTTAGTGGGAGCGATATTAAAACAATTAAGGTTTATCATCCGAGTATAAAAGAACAACAAAAAATAGCCAATTATCTATCAGCGATTGATAGCAAAATAGAATTGGTGAGCCAACAAATAGAGAAAACGCAAACGTTTAAAAAGGGGTTGTTGCAGGGGATGTTTGTTTAAAAAATGATATGATATACCATTTATATATAGACGAGAGTGGTGACCATGGGTTGGTAAATTTAGATGCCAATTTCCCTGTGTTTCTGTTATGTGGTATGCTCGTTTCAGAGCCCAATTATGAGTCTATTCGAAATGAGATGAACCGTATCAAACGTCAATTTTGGAATAACAAGACTGTTATATTTCATTCGCGTGACATCAGAAAATGTGAGAAAGAGTTTCAAATATTATTTGATTTAGAGTTAAAAACAGACTTCTACCTACAACTGAACAGCCTTATTATGAGCGAAGACTATACCGTATTCGCATCCGCCATAAGAAAGGATAGATATATAAAAACGTATGGCAAGTTGTCAAACGATGTGTATGAATTGGCATTGAGTTTTATCATCGAGCGTATCGTTTTTTATTTGGACAGTCTTGCAGTTGTAGACAAAGAATTACAAATTGTGATTGAAAAACGCGGAAAAAAAGAAGATAAAAAATTGGAAGAACATTTTCAAAGATTGATGTCACGTGGTACAGGTTATGTAAGTGCTGAAAGATTGGATGCTCTTAAAATGAAAATTACTTTTAAGGATAAAAAAGAGAACATCAATGGTTTGCAGATGTCAGATTTATTGGCATATCCCATTGCACGTTATGTCATCGACAAAGATAGAGCCAATCCTGCATTTGATTTAATAGAACCACAATTTTATAAAAGAGGAGGAAAAAGATATGGACTTAAGATATTCCCTTAAAAGAAAAAGCCAAACATTGCTGCTTGGCTTTCGCTCGACCGGGGACACCCCAATCCTTTTTTATAATAAGTTGTATACGGCTTATTTAGATAACAAATATAGTGATTATTTAAATTTAATAAACAAATAAATGTAATAAACATATAAGAAAAAGAATTATACCAGATAATATCATGGATTTAATAATAAAATCTTTATTTAGTTAATAGTAAATGTCCACACAACCTGAAGCCATATTAGAACACAACTTAATCCATCAACTCGTTGGCTTGGGTTATGAGCGTGTCACAATTCCAGATGGTGAACATTTGTTAGACAATCTTAAAAGTCAGTTAGAGCGTTTCAACAACATCGTTTTTAGCGATAAGGAGTTTGATACGATTTTGAATCATTTGGCAAAAGGCAATGTGTTTGAAAAAGCCGAGATGCTACGTGACCGTTTTTTATTGGTCAAGGATGATGGGGAGAACTTCTATGTTCGGTTCTTTGACAAGGAGCAATGGCAAAACAATAACTATCAAGTCACCAATCAAATTGCACAAGAGGGCACTTATAAAAATCGTTATGACGTTACTATATTGGCAAACGGGATTCCTGTGATGCAAATAGAATTAAAGCGTCGTGGTCTAGAAATCAAGGAGGCATTTAATCAAATCAATCGGTATCAACATCAATCCTTTTGGAGCAATTATGGACTGTTTCAGTATGTGCAGTTGTTTGTGATTAGCAATGGTGTGAACACCAAATATTTGGCGAACAACAAAATGCAGTCGGTAAAGCAAACTTTCTTTTGGGCCGATGTGCACAACAAAAATGTGACCGACCTCACCGAGTTTGCAGACGCGTTTTTAAACACCAATCAGTTGGGTAAAATGCTATCGCATTACATTGTTCGCAGTGAAACCCATAAAATTATGATGGTCTTGCGCCCATACCAGTATTTTGCGGTAGAGCAGTTGGTACAACAAGTTGCTACGACCAATGACAATGGCTATATATGGCATACCACAGGCTCTGGGAAAACGTTGACTTCGTTTAAGGCAAGCCAAATCATTATGGATTTGCCGAATGTGCATAAAGTTGTCTTTGTGGTAGACCGAAAGGATTTGGATTACCAAACCATGAACGAGTTCAACAGTTTCAAAAAAGGAAGTGTGGATGTCACTGATAATACCAGTACATTGGTGACACAATTGGCGGATGATACCAAGTTGGTATTGACCACCATCCAAAAGCTCAACAATGCCATCTCCAAAAATCATTATGAGCAAAAGCTAAAACATCTCCAAGATAAAAAAGTAGTGTTTGTGTTTGATGAGTGCCACCGTTCTCAATTTGGCGATACGCATAAAAAGATTACAGAATACTTTCAAAACGCACAACTCTTTGGCTTTACAGGCACACCGATTTTCGCGGACAATGCCGCCAAAAACGAGTTGGGTAAACGAACGACCAAAGACCTATTTGGCAAATGTTTGCACAAATACGTCATTACCGATGCCATTAGAGACCAAAACGTGTTGCGGTTTGGAATTGAATATATTGGCAAGTACAAGCAAAAGAGCAATACCTTTATGGATATTGAAGTCGAGGACATCGACAAAGCCGAAGTCTTTGCCGACCCAAGACGCTTGGAAAAGATAGCCGATTATATGATTGCCTATCATGACCAAAAGACCTTTAATAAGGAATATTCCGCCCTCTTTGCGGTGAATAGTATTGATACCTTAATCAGTTATTACGACATCTTTAAACGCAAAAAGGAAGCTGGCGAGCATAATCTGCGCATTGCCACCATCTTTACCTACGGCACCAATGAAGATGATGAACACGCCAAGGATTATATGCCAGATGATGATTATTATGGCAGTGGAGAACCTGAAACAGTTTATGCCTCCTCACATACTAGAGACAAACTGGAATCCTATATCGAGGATTACAATGCGATGTACAATACCAGTTTCTCCACCAAGGACAGTCAGCAGTTTGAAAACTATTTTAAGGACATCAGCAAACGACTGAAAGAGCGAGAGAAAATCACCTTTAATGACGAGAAAGACCGCTTGGATATTGTGTTTGTTGTGAATATGATGTTGACGGGTTTTGATGCCAAAAAGGTCAATACGCTATACGTAGATAAAAACTTGAAGTATCACGGCTTGATTCAAGCTTTTTCCAGAACAAACAGAATACTCGGCGAAAGGAAATCTCAAGGAAATATCCTTTGTTTTCGAAACTTGAAAAAGTCCACGGACGAAGCCATTACCTTGTTCTCCAATAAGGATGCGATTGAAGACATCATCTTGCCACCATACGAGCATGTTGCGAAGAAGTTTGATGAAGCGTTAGAAAATCTGTTGCAAATCACACCAAGCTATCAAAGTGTTGATGATTTGTTAAGTGAAGAAGAGGAGTTAGCATTCATTCAAGCCTTCCGTCAGCTCATGCGAGCCAAAAACGTTTTGGAATCCTACACAGATTTTGATTGGGAAGATTTGGACATGTCGGCACAAGAGTTTGAGGATTACAAAAGTAAATACTTGGACCTTTACGAAAAAGTAAAACAAGACCGTCAGAAACAGAAAACATCCATTCTGGATGATATTGATTTTGAATTGGAGTTGATACACCGCGACCAAATCAATGTGGCGTACATCCTTCAGTTGTTGGCAAAACTAAAACAATCCACACCTTCCCAAGTAGCGAAACAAAAGAAAGCCATTATGGATATGTTGTCTGGCGATATCCAATTGCGTAGTAAACGTGAGTTGATAGAAAAGTTCATTGAAGAAAACTTGCCAAAGATTGACAATCCTGATAACATCGAAGACGAATTCCAAACCTATTGGCACGAGCAGAAAATACTCGCTATTGAAAAACTCTGTGAAGAAGAACAGTTGGATAAACAACAGTTCAATTCCTTGATAGAAAGTTATTCGGCATCAGGCAGAGAACCTTTGCGAGATGAGGTGTTTAAATGTTTAGACAATCGACCGAGTATTTTGAAAGCACGAGAAATAGGGGAGCGGATTTTGGATAAGATGCGTGAGTTTGTGCAGGTGTTTGTGAATGGGATGACGGGTTAAATATAAAGGTTGTATGTGTGTAATATCAGATAAAATAAAGTTTTGTACCTGTGTCGATGCTACTATTGATATTAGAAAACGCAATCATTATTGGGTGTTGATTCGATATAACAAACGAAAAGTGCCAATTCTTTTAGGAGAAATCGCAATAGGTTATAACCACATTTCAGCGAATCGTAAAGAAAATCAGGAAGTTATTAGCAAGGTGCTTTCAGAAACGGATGCGTTTGACAAACCCATCCGTTTTAAAGAAAAAGATATTCTTCAAATCGTACTTCATAATCATTCCAAAAATCACATGGACGTTTTAAAGTTTAAATTAGAATATAAATCAGGACAATGGCAGGTTTTTGATAGTAACGATTTTTTATATATTAAAAACCATTTTGATGAAACGGATTCTGGCGAGATAAAAGAAATCATATGAAGACAAAATGATTGTTGGTGGAAAATACCAACAAGTGCATGAAATACCATTGCGTATTATAACAGTTTGCGTGGCTATATTGTGATGTACCTAAATGACAATATCTATGCCTTTGACAAGCTGAAAATAGTTTCTCGAAATCTTCTAAACTCTGAACGGACCGTTGGCATTTACGACTCTGAACTTTGGCATGGATATGCTTGTTATATTGAGGCAGTGGAGTTTGATGGGGTTTTGAGAGAGTGAACGGTTAATCGATTTTGAGTTTTTTAGCAGCCCTTATTTGAGGGCTTTTTTGACGGTTAGAATTTGTAAATCAAGGATGTTAATGGTGTTTTGTCATTGCGTTTTATCAAGAAGTTGAAGTAGACCTATATGATCTTGCTTAAGGCAATAGTTTGAAAGTGGCTTTAGTTGATTAAAGTACTGTTTGAATTATAGAAACCCTCTTAAGAAGTGATGACTTATGGGAGGATTTTTTTGTTGGGTTTAGAGAGATTCACATATAATTTATTTGATATCAGTTCGAACTATTCTCTTTTTAATTTCAGTCAATTATGAATGGTTTAGAAAATCAATATATTTGTATTAATATAGTATAGTTTTAAATCTAATTGCATAGGGTCCTATCGGAAATCTTTTGTAAAAAAAATCATTAGTTATATTAAAAATACAACAATTTATATGGATAATAAAAAAATAAAATCTCCAATGTATTTTGCCAAATTGGAAATAGACAATATAAAATGTTTTGGAGAAAAGGTAGTGCTCGATTTAACTGATGATAATGGAGCTGTCTCGCCTTGGACATTGCTATTAGGCGATAATGGTGTAGGTAAAACAACTTTACTTAAATGTCTAGCTTGGATGACAACCGTTGAAGAAACGGATAATGAAAGGAAGGAGAATTCCAAAATTACCAAAATTGCAATTAAACCTTTGATGGATGATTTTGAAGATAACTCTGCATATGAAAGGATTGTTAGAGCGGGCAAAAATGTTAAATCGAGAGTTAGTGCTCAACTAACAAATAATGTTAAACTAGGAGAAATCCCAAAATCAAAACAGGTTATTTCCCATGCACTAAATATTGAACTAGACAATAATTCCAAATTAAAAACAGTCAATCCTGAACTTTTTGAATTATCACAATTCAACTCACCCAATCTTTTTGCTTATAGTGCAAATAGACACATGGCTTTTAAAAATATTGACAAGTCAGAATTAAAAGATCCTATTTCAAATTTGTTTTCTGAATCTGGTGATTTATATGATGCCGAACAAGTATTAATAAATTTGGATTATGCATCAATGAAGGAAAAGGAAAATAGAAAGGGATCAAAAAAAATTGGTAATAATGAGAGATTACTTATAAAGGTTAAAGAAATGTTAGTTGACTTATTACCTGATATTGAAAATACTGATTGCATTATTATTAATCCAACGTTAAATTCAGGTATGGTGGAAAGCGCCATAGAGATTAAGACTCCATACGGTAAAGTTTCACTTTATGAGTTAAGCCTAGGTTACAAAACAATGTTTGCTTGGGTAGTAGATTTGGCCTTGAGAATGTTTTGGATGAATATTGAAAACGAAAAACCATTAGAAGAAGCGGCTGTTGTGATTGTAGATGAGATTGACTTGCATTTACATCCGAAATGGCAAAGAATTATAAAAGATTTCTTAAGGAAACATTTTCCTAACACCCAATTTATTTGTACTGCTCATAGTCCATTTATGGCTCAAGACGCTGAAAGGGATAATATTTGTATTTTATCGAGAGTAGATGGTCAAGTTCAAATCAATAATAGACCAGATGTGGTTCACGGTTGGAGAATAGGAGAGATAGTAACAAACCTTTTTGGTGTTTCAGAAAGAAGCCCTGAAGCAACTTTGATGATTGAACACAGGAGAAATTTATTAGATAAAAAGAAAAGAACAAAAAATGAAGATCTTGAGTTGGATATGCTAGACGAGAAAATATCATCACTTCCTGTTAAGGATGAAAATCAAAGTTTAGTAAAACAAATTGAAAAGTTGACCAAAACATTATTGAAGGTAGATGATAAAAATTGAAAAGGGCCCTGCTCCTCAAGAATTAATAATAAAAGAAGCTGAACTCGTAAAAAAAATGATAGGGCTTTATGATGTAGATAAAGCTAATTACGAATCTGCTAAAGAAAAGTTTGAGTTTACGCAAGATTACAAAATGGATGCTGTCAAAACAGCATTAATACAATGTCAGAATAATAAATGCTGTTTTAGCGAATCAAAATTCACAAGAGACTATCCTAATGTAGAACATTTCAGACCTAAAGGGAAAATTGATCCTTATCCAAAAGGTAAGTCGGAATATCCTGGCTATTACTGGCTTGCTTACAACTGGGATAATCTTTTTTTATGCAAATCAGCAATTAATAGTAGTGATAAACGTAATTATTTCCCATTAATGAATGGTTCTCCAAGAAATAGGAATCATAGCCAAAATGAAATTGAAATACCTTTTTTAATTGATGTTAATAAAGAAAATCCTAGAGATTTTATTAGATTTCACAACGAAGAGCCTTTTGGCATTGATGAACGAGGTAAATTCAACGTTACATTTTTTCAATTGCGACATCACGAACTTGATGAGGCTAGGAGAACAAGATTTAAACTCCTCATGTTAATTAAAGATGCTGTTGATATAGGTATTAAATATGGAATAGACAAGAATGAGTTTGAAGAGCAAATTAATGAGCTCCGCAAATCAATGAATCCAGAAGAAGAGTTTAGTTCAATGGCAATAGATTTTTTGCAAGGATGGCCCCATTTTCAGTAAGATCATTACACGATGTAAATCGCTTTAGTTGACTAATTTCATAAACTATTTGATTTCTCCTTTCATTTATAAAATTCGTTGTATCGTCGGAAAAATCGTGTTTGCTGATTGATTTGTAAAAATCATGGACAACTCGAAAAACAAAAGCGCCATGTAAAACACCTTGAGCTGGTCTTTTTTCATCTCTCCACGGAGAATAATAAAGTTTACCTTTAAATGGTTCTACCAATGGTAAAACATTTTCTATTAATGTTAGTTTCAAATGCATCGCCTCATGAATTATTGATTCGGCTACTCTCAAATTGGATATGTTGGATGACTGGTTACAAACGGAAACAAAAATTGAAAAGGGTGAATTTGGATGGCTATAGCTCACATCTATCTCGGGGTCTGGTTGTTCAAGTACTTGAATACACCGAACTAGTTTTGTTACGTCGGTTAAAGCCGGTTCAATTAAACCAATAGTGTCAAAGGCTTTCTTTAATTCGTTTTTATCACTTCCTAAAATAGTATCATAATAGGTATTAGGAATTAGCCCATGTTCCTGATAAAATGGACTCAAATTATCTGAAGGAGCTTCCAAATAAACATTCCCAAACTCTGAATCTTCAGCAACTGATTGCCTTATGGTATTTGCAAAGTTATTATTGATTGACCAAGATGTGCTATATTCTTCCCGATGAGGCAAACCATTCATTTTTAATGACTCTAATTTATCACTCACCAAAGCCGTTGTTATTTCGCTTTTCCATAATGGATACGGATTGTCGATATAATTGTATACAGTTTCTAATAAATTCACAGCTTATTCTCTTTAAAAGTATACACAATACTGTAACGAGAAAAATTATAAATTGTGGAAACAGCATGATATGATTGAGGTGAAATTTGAAACCCAAAAGCTGTATTACTCAAGGGTAGTATCAGTTTTGAAACATCTTCCACATTATCAGAGTTAAAAAGCATCAAGTAACCACCATTTGCTTCAGTCCAGTTTGAGCTAATTTGAAGAATAAATCTGTGTGTTTCTTCATCACCAATATAATCGTTATGCAACCCTATTCGATGACCGTCTACTAGTTTGTGTGCAGTTATACCTACTAATTCTAAATCGCGGGAATCCATAGATTTTTCTATGGCTGACGCTATTAATTTGATTGTATCTTCTTCGATAAGATGTTTAACCGAATCTGGCATCACTACGTCAAAAAAACTGAATTCCAGTTGCTCATAAAAATCAGTTACTATTAATTTCCAATCTTTCGTCTGCTCTAGCCAATTAAATAAATGATTTTCAACAGTGGCTGGTAAGATTGTTTCAGCACAGAAATGGGGAAAAGGTAAAGTTTGAGATTTTAGAGAGGAAAGGTTTAAATAAGTACTATTCATAATTAATATTGACTTCTATAAGTGCTTTTTTCATATTTTCTATTAGATACAATTGATCTTCACAGTACACGGAAGGATTGTCAAAACCATTTTCATCCTTCCATCTATGTAAAATCATTCCACCACCACAGACATTTAATTCGGGGCAGTTGAGACATTGATGGGAAGTAGGTCGCTGCATTTTACGATATGACTGAAAATAAGAGGATGTTAAAAATTGTAAAAGATTATTATCTTTGATGTTTACTGGCTTTTTAAATTTATCAGCTCCATTAAATGAACTTTTCAGCGTATCATTTTTCATTAGTTTACCATCTGTATCGATTACTAAAATTCCAAAATCTGTAACTCCAAGTCCCTCTTTAGAAACAATTCCTCCTAAAAGAACTTTGAGCATATCATCTAGTAGACGTATGGGTAATGGATTGGTATCTTGTAAATAAATTTCCAAAAGTTCAGACATCCATTTTCCATATTCAGCGGAACTCACAGAGGCTTTTCCTGGTGGTAAATTAGAATGATTACCGTCTTTATATATAAAATCTACACTCGGCACAGCCATTTCTTTGAAAAACGAATAAACTTCATTTGGGTCAGAGGATGGGTCAACAACGGCAAGCAGTCCTGCATTTAAAAATTCAGCATTGGGATGCGTCCTTAAAAGATTAATCCCATTAATAACTTTTTGAAATGTTCCAGTACCGTTATGAGCTAATCTGTGTTTGTCATTTACCTCTAATGGACCATCTATACTAACCGCAACACTTGCTTTATAAGTGTAGCAAATATCTAATATTCCACTTGTAATAAGAATTCCATTGGTTTGAATACTAATTGGATAATCGTTCGATAAAACCTCACGTAGACCATGTAATAAAAACTTTAGCTTTTTTGGCCCTAATAACAATGGTTCTCCTCCATGCAATACTACACTAAATGGAATATCCTGTTTTTGTGCTAATTGTTTAAGCGAACTGAAAATTGATTCCATTGTTTCATGGGTCATTAACTTTTCTAAATTTAACCAATTATTGTCTCCCATATTGTAGATGTAACAATACGTGCAATTTATATTACATCTACTGGCAACTTTTATTAAAATAGTATCAAGTTCAGAATTATAGGATATGTTATCTCCCACGGTTATGACGATTGTGTGTGCGATTATAAGCCGTAACATTATTATGTGCCTCAAATCGAACTTCTTCAATTAATCTTTTTAAAACTACATTAGCAAATTTGCTAGAATCAATACTAATTTCATTTGAAGTATTTGATTGTTTGTCCGCTAAATTAGGGGAAGTTTGTGCCTCATTCATATATGAATAGATTTTCATTTTATGAAATCAAAGTTATAGAAAATTATCGAGCTAAAACTAAAAATAAATTAAATAATTGATATTCAGTTTATTAAATAAATTTTTTTTAAAAAAGATTGCGTCTTATTATTTGACTTTATTACATAAAACATTCAAATTATAAAGTATAAAATGTTATAAATCAATTATTTAATATTAAATTTTGTATAAACTAAATTAAAAAAATCGAATTCCGTATCATAAAAAATAGAGCTATAGTTTGTACTTATTCATATTTCCTGTGCCTTCCCTTGCAACAAATAACCATAAAGATTAACAAAAAGGCTGTAAACCACCATCAAAACACGACTTCAAAACTATCACGTTCTAGTTAATAACTTGCTGACACCTAGTTATTATTAGTGTTGTCACCAACGTAATGGGCGTTACCACCGTCATGACGTGCCGTTTCAGAATCTCTTTTTTTGACTCCGCACATCATTTATCGGTTTGATATCTCTTGATGCTAGCTTCGACATAAAAATTATCTATCTAAATATATTCCGCCATTCTTGGTGTTTTCCACAAACACTCGTTGCCACTGTCATGATGTTAAGCCCATAAAGATAGAGAATTGTCCACAGTTTTATACTACCACCATACTGAATTGGAAACAACTTTTTAAGGTCTCCTTTAGTGGCTGGTTTATTTTCATTTGAGGTTAGCAATGCTTTTATACCATCAGACGCTAAAACAACTGCTGTCGCGTTTCCCATTCTAGCTAAACTCATAGTTTCAATTTTGCCATTTTTGGAAGTAAATTGTTTTGTGTAATTGTTGCAGGAACTTGTGATGAAGTTTTCTTTGCGTGGTGATTTTTCGAGCGAAATGTATCACTACAGAACTTTGGACACGACGTCTTGTTGCCAAAATTCTCGATTATTCTTTTTCTAAAAACCCTATCTTATATAAGGTTGAAGACGATGGAGGCCATCCGGAAAGTGCTTCTTCAGACAATGTCTATCAAAAGTGGGCCGAAACGTTTGCTTTTGGTTTGTGGCAGGCTGGTCATCTAAAATTTATATCGAAGTTCAAATAATGACTTTAAATTCTCCGATTCATCAGCTAAATTTTTATAATCACTTCAAATTAACTCTATAATTTCACGGCAAATAATAAATTTTTCCGTCATAATTTGAATATGATTACTATTTACGTCTCCAATTAAACACATTAAATCCTTAATTAATAGCGTTTGGTATCATTTAGATTAATATAGTTTATAAGTTTAAAAATGCACTGAATGTTTTAGCTATGTTTTAGCAATAAAAAAAGTCAAGATTTTAAATCTTGACTTTCCCTTTGTTTATGCTGTAGCGAGAGGGGGGCACGATCCCCCGACCTCCGGGTTATGAATCCGACGCTCTAACCAGCTGAGCTACCTCGCCATAATTGCGGGTGCAAATATAAAAACAAAATAGTTGTTGGCAAATAATACATGCGTAAATTATTTTAGTGAATTTAGTTTTTATACTAAACAAATAATTATATATTGAGCGTGCTAACAAAATCAATTATGGAAGACAAGATTAAGTTTGAAATGGAGTTTCCAATCCATGCGTCTCCACAACTTTTATTTCAATACATTTCTACGCCCTCGGGCTTATCGGAGTGGTTTGCAGACAATGTCAATTCGAGAGGTGAAGTCTTCACTT
>JBGSXJ010000340.1:0-2174 GCA_041751535.1 Aquaticitalea sp. | reverse complement strand
AATGGCGACATCGATTTATATACCATGAATCTTGATGGCAGTGAGGTAAAGCAAATAACGTTTGATTTGGGCTATGATGGTGGCGCATTCTTTTCGCCCGATGGCACAAAAATCATCTTCCGATCATCGCGTCCAAAAACGGAAACTGAAATCGCAGAATACAAGCAATTATTGAGTGAAGGTTTGGTGCAACCAACCGAAATGGAGTTGTACATCTGCAATGCCGATGGAAGCGAGCTGCGTCAGTTAACAAGACTAGGAAATGCCAATTGGAGTCCGTTTTTTCATCCTAGTGGAAAGAAAATTTTATTCTCCTCCAATTTTGAATCAGAACGTGGTTTCCCGTTTGATTTGTACATGATTGATTTGGATGGTAAAAACCTAGAGCGTGTTACTTATGGCGATTCTTTCAATGCGTTTCCTGTGTTTTCCAATGATGGTACCAAACTGTTGTTTTCTTCAAATAGAAACAATGGCGGCGGAAGGGATACCAATTTGTTCGTTGCAGAGTGGCAGGATTAGAGTTTTATCGTTTTTTCCAGATTTGTGGATTCCTACTGGTGTGAAGTACTGCTAGAACAACAATGGTTTGATCATAAAGTTTATAATATATTCCAAATTTAAACCGTTTTAAAAAGGCAACTCGAATCTCTCCTAACTGTTTTTGAAAGGCTTCTGGTTTATTTTGGATATTATTGATGGTATCATCAAGTTCTTTTAAATAGATATCTGAAAGTTTTGGATTGATTAAATCGTAATAATCAACACTCTTTTGTATATCATCTTTAGCTAATGGTCTAAAAATTAGCTTATGCATTCTTTCTAGAAATACTGCTCTTTACCTCGTCCCACGATAATCCTTCGTCGCTGGCTTTATCAGCTTCCTTTTCTCTAGATTTTAATATCTTGATATGGTCTGATGTGATTTTAAAATTCTCTTGCATTAATATGAGTTCAGCCTGCACTTCTTCCCAAGACTCAAAGTTGGTCTTGGATAATTTTTCACCATTCTTTACTGTGATAGTTGTCATAAAGTATGTTTAAATTTTAATAAAGATAAGGAAAAAAGATTTTGTTACAATCACGGATTAATTCCCTGACATCTCCAAACGCTCTGTTTCCTGTTGCTCTTTCGTGCGTTGGTTGGTGCTCAAATTGGTGTTCCCAAATTTATAGCGAAAACCCAATTTAATGTATCGATTATCGATATCTAAGGAGCTCGAACTGGATTGATTTAAATAGCGTGTCCTTAAATCAAAATCTTGAGTGTTAAACAAGTCGGCGACGGCCAATGAAATAATTCCATTATTCTTTAAAACGGTTTTCGAAAGCGATAAATCAGAAATCAATCGTCCCCCAACCTCTTGAAAGCCTTGAATATTCCTTCCGCCATAGGTCAAGGTAAAATTTACATTTAAGCTTTTGTCTTTTAATAATGAGAGATCATTGCTCAAAACGCTAAAATTGGACCATTGACTTCTGCTGACCTTGGAATTATCAAATTCGCCTTCATCTGTAGTGTTATAAAAAGAAGTCACAACATATACAGACCAATTGCTAACCACATCAAAATAGGTAACAAAATCAAACCCATATTCCGTGGTTTTATCGAGGTTGAGTACCGTGTAAGTTATTGTGTTATTCTGGTTATTCTGACGGGGCAATTCAAAAATATTGCCATTATAGATTTTATAGTAAGATTCAACCGTGAAACGCTTAAATAAGGTTGTACCTATAACTGCATGATCTACCAATACAGGCTGCAGATTTGGGTTGCCAGTAACGATGGTAAAATCATTTAAAAAGAACTGAAACGGATTCAAACTTTGATAATCTGGCCGTTGAATGCTGCGTTTGTAATTGGTATAAAGTGAAAAGTTATCGGTAACCGTATAACTCAAACTCGCCGTCGGGAACCATTCCAAATAGGATTGCTCATTGGTAACATTATCAAACACAGAAAGACCATTAACATCCGTTTGTTCAGCGCGCAAGCCGGCAATGAGGCTCAATTTTTCCCAGTCCTTTGAAACGTTCATATAGGCTGCATAAATTGTTTCATCATAATCAAAAGCATCTGTATTATTGACGTTTAGAGTTTCCTGACCATTCGCGATATCGAACTGTGTAATGTCGCTCAAATTCTTAATGTTGGATGATTTTGCCCCAACTTC
>JBGSXJ010000339.1:0-3393 GCA_041751535.1 Aquaticitalea sp. | reverse complement strand
CTTTGTGAACAGTTTTGGATTGCCATTTAATTCAGGAACCATCATTGCTGGATTGATTGTAATTGCATTGTTTTATTATGGCTTGAATTATACGCGCAAAAAAGGACACATCAACGCCAATACATTGATTTTGTGTTTCATCTTTATCTTTGTTGGGTTCTCATCTTGGGTAATGCTGCCAATTAGGGCTAACGCCAACGTAGTCATTAATGAAAATAATCCTTCTAGTGCACGTGAATTGTTGGCATATTACAATTTGGAGCAATATCCAGAAACGCATTTATTTTATGGACCTTTGTTTTCAGAAGTATATACAGGGCTCGATGCCAATGAACCATATATAGATGACAAACCAAAATATGAAAAAGATTATAACACAGGCAAATATGTCATCGTAAATGATTATAAGGGAGCAAAGCAAAACTTCAATTCGGAGCATGCTGCCATCCTACCAAGAATGTGGAGTTCAGAGAATGCTGAAAACTATATGATGTTCACTGGCTTTTTGGATTTTTCCATAAAGCCAGAATACCAAATGCAAAATGAGTTGCGGGCCATTGTTGGTGAATTCCGTCAAAGTGTCTCCCAAGGCGAAGTCGATTATGCAGATTATGCTACCTTTTTAAAGCAATTTGGTCAATATCTAAATATAGAAAAGCCCTCATTGATACAAAATATCGGTTATATGTTTGAGTACCAATTTGGTTATATGTACTGGCGTTATTTTATGTGGAATTTCGCGGGTAGACAAAATGATATTCAAGGTAAGTATGACAGCATGAATGGTAACTGGATCAGTGGCATCAAGTTCATTGACGAATGGCATCTCGGCATGTCTCAAGACAATTTACCCAGTGATGTTAAAAACAATGCTGGACGCAACACCTATTATTTCCTGCCGTTGATTTTGGGATTGATTGGATTGTTTTTCCTTTTTCACAAAGACAAAAAACGATTTTGGGTCTTGTTGGTTTTTTTCCTGATGACCGGACTCGCAATTCAATTCTACACCAATGTGCGGCCATTTGAGCCAAGGGAACGTGATTATTCTGTTGTCGGTTCTTTTTATGTATTTGCCATCTGGATCGGTTTTGGAGTATATGCCATTTTTGATGCCTTGCGAAAAAAATTAAACTCACCGCTGTTGGCACCTGCGGTTATTGTGGTTTGCTTGGTATTGGTACCTGGAATTCTTGCCGCCAATAATTGGGATGACCACGACCGTTCAAAAAGAGAGACTGCGCACTCCATGGCATTGGCCTATTTAGAGTCTTGTGCGCCAAATGCTATTTTATTTACAATTGGCGATAACGACACCTTCCCATTGTGGTATGCCCAAGAAATTGAAGGAATCCGCAGAGATGTAAGAGTGATCAATACGAGCTTGTTTCAAACCGATTGGTACATTGACCAAATGAAACGCAAAGCATACACTAGTGATCCTATACCATCGCAAATGACGCATGCTCAATATAAATATGGAACACGAGATTATATTCCAAAACGAGAAATTACCCAAGACACTTTAGATATCAAGGATTTCATGGATTTTATCTTGAGTGATAATCCACGTACTAAATTTAAATTTGTTTTACAGCAGGAAGGTGAAGATACAAGTCAAATGCCAGCCCAAATGGTCAATGGTAATTATTTCCCAACCAAATACGTTCGGATTCCTGTTAACAAAGAACAGGTGCTCCAAAACGGGATTGTGCATCAAAAAGATGCCGATAAAATCGTTGACAACATCGTAATAGAAATCAAAGGTAGCGCCTTATATAAAAATAGATTGTTGATGCTTGATATCATTGCCAATAATGATTGGAAACGTCCTATTTATTTCACCGGTGGCAGTTTTGGCGATGATGATTATATCTGGATGAAGGATTACCTGCAGTTGGATGGTCTATGTTACAAATTGGTTCCGATAAAAACACCTGTTGATAGGGCAAATCCGTTTGATATGGGACGTGTGGATAGTGAGTTGATGTACAAAAAAGTAATGTCATGGAATTGGGGCAATAGTGGTACCGATATTTATCATGACGTTGAAACCCGCAAAAATGGTATTACCTACAGAGGCAATTTAGCCAGATTGATTGAGCAATTAATCAACGAAGATCAATTGGATAAAGCCGAAAAAGTAGCTGACCTGGCCATGGAAAAAATGCCGGTGGATGATTTTGGGTATTATACACTTCTGGAACCATACATAAGTGCCTACTATGAAATTGGAAGCAAAGAGAAAGCCAGAAAATTGTATATGGATGTCTCCAAAAAATATCAAGAAAGTTTAACCTATTTCAGTGAATTGACCATAAAAAACCAAACCGATATGTTGCAAGAAATTGTTTCGGACATTGAACGCTATCGAAGTTTGGTTGATGTACTGGTCAACTATGGTGATGAAGATTTTGCCTTGCAAGAAACTCAAAAATTCAATAAATATCTTGAGAAATTCAATCATTTTATGGGGGAAAATCCAAGGGACACCGTTCCACTGCAAGAAAGGGACATTCCTATGGATACGATACGAGAAATGATAAAATCTGAATAAACAATTTTGAATTTAGTTCCTGTAAAAACACCTTTCATCGTCAAAAAAATCTTTCCAAATTATGTATGGGATTTAGATACTGGTGAAAAAGCGATATATCTAACATTTGACGATGGTCCCACTCCCGAAATCACAGATTGGACCTTGGATAGGCTCAAACACTATGGAGCGAAGGCAACATTTTTTTGCATAGGAAACAATATAGAAAAACATCCTACCATTTTTAAGCGGATTCAAGATGAAGGGCATACCATAGGAAATCATACATTTAATCATGTAAAAGGCTGGAAAACCAAAACCGACGACTATATCGCCGAAGTTTTGAAAACCCAAAAAAGTATCGATTCAATGATGGGCAATCAGCAATCGGGAAGGGTTAACCTTTTCCGACCGCCTTATGGGCTAATTACCACACGACAAGGAAAAGCGTTGCGAAAATTAGGCTATAAAATTATCATGTGGGATGTGTTGGCATTTGACTGGGAAGATTTCATTACCAATGAACAATGCTATCAAAATATCATATCAAAAGCTACAAATGGAAGTATCATTGTGCTTCATGATAGTGTAAAAGCTTCCAAACACTTGCAATATGCATTGCCCAAAGTGTTGAACTTCTTTTCTGAAAAAGGATTTGAGTTTAGACGTATTCCTGAATGATTCCAATAAGCGTGTTGGCATCTTGTTCGCCACTATGACGCCATTTCATTTCACCACTTTTGTAGATGATGAGTGTCGGCAGATTTTTGACCCGAAGTGCCTCGGCCAATTCCTTATTTTTATCAACATCAATTTTTATGACCTTGGCTTTATCGCCCAGTGCAGCTGCTACATCT
>JBGSXJ010000338.1:0-9935 GCA_041751535.1 Aquaticitalea sp. | reverse complement strand
AGCGGCATCAGAAGGTGGTGGACTGTGGAACGGAACGGGAACAATGACCGTTGACGGAACCACGATCGACGGAAACACTGCAAGTGGTGCTGGCGCCGATAACGGTGGTGGAGGAATCTACGCGCTTAACGGTGGGACAGTAAACCTTGTAAACGGAGCAACGGTTTCAAACAATATCGCTGACGGAACTGCAGGTTCTGGTGGTGGAATCTTAGTTGATGTTGATGCCAGCTTCAGTGCTACGGATTCATTTATTACTGGAAATATAGCCAACCGTGCAGGTGGAGGAATTGAGATAGTTTCCGGATCGGGAACTGCTTCTTTGACAAATACGGCTTTGGACATGAACAATGCAGGCGTTGCTCCAGCAGTAGCTGCCCCAGGTAATGGTGGTGGTTTACATATTTCAGGTGCACAGGATTTTGCAATTAATGGAGGTACAGTGAATGATAATTCTGCTGCTCGTGAAGGTGGAGGATTATGGAATGGTACTGGTATAATGACTGTAGATGGAGTAATAATTGATTCAAATACAGCATTGGGTGCTGCCGCAAATCAAGGTGGTGCTGGTATCTTTAATAATGGAGGAACACTTAATGTAGTTAATGGATCAATGATTTCAAATAACTTATCGACTGGAGCTTCTGCTTCTGGTGGTGGATTATTGAGCATTGCAGGTGCGGTTACGGTTAGTAATTCCACGTTCGATGCAAATTCTGCAAATAGAGCTGGTGGAGCCATTGAATTGATTGATGGAAATTTAATATTTACAAATTCAATCATGTCCAACAACGACGTTGATGGAGTCGCAGGAACACCAGCACCTGGTAATGGTGGAGGATTCCACGTAACGGGGACTTCAGGAATTATAACCTTTGACACGAGTACCATCACTGGCAATTCAGCCTTTAATGAAGGTGGAGGTTTATGGAACCAAAATGGAACTGTCATGAATGTTGTTGCTTCTACCATAGATAACAACACTTCAGGTGAAGGCGGTGGAATTTATAATAACACAGGATCAATCACAACAGTGATGACAAGTACCATTTCAGGAAATACAGCGACCATATCCGGTGGCGGACTGTCCAACAATGGCGCAAGCCTAGATTTGAATGCGGTAACTGTGGTTATGAACACTGCTGCATTGGGTGGTGGTATAGATGCCGTAAACAATGTATCCTTAACAAATTCAATTGTGGCATTAAATACTGCGGGATCTGGTATGGATGTTTCAGGAATTTTAACGTCCAATGACTATAACTTGATCGGATCTGATGATTTAAGCGTCTTTACAGCTCAATCCAATGATTTGGAAGGTGTTAATCCTTTGATTGGGCCTTTACAAGATAATGGAGGAACAACTTTGACTCACCAATTATTGGATGGTTCCCCAGCATACGATGCAGGAAATCCTTCCGATACCTTTGAAGATCAAATTGGTCAAGCTGTGTTCGGAGCATCTCGTGATATTGGTGCTTATGAATCACAAGTTGTATTATCGATAGATGAATTCAACGAAGTCTCTGTTTTGAAAATTTATCCAAATCCTACAAAAGGACAATTCAATATTGTTATTGGCGATAATGTTCAAGGGAAGGTAGAAGTTCAAATTGCTTCGATTACTGGAGCATTGGTAAAGAAATTATCAGTTGGTAATGGTAACAATTCTATGGACATAAGTGGCATGGCATCAGGGATTTACGTCGTAAATATTAGTACCGAAGCGGGTGTAAGCTCGCATAAATTAATTTTGGATTAGCCTAACTAAATTCCATTTTAATTTTAAAAGACCATCGAAAGATGGTCTTTTTTTGTTTTATAACTTAAAATTTTCCTTTGTATTTCAAGCCTTGTTCAATATGGGCTAAATGATGGTTGCAATGCCATGCGTACAGACTAATGGCCAATGCCAAAGAAAATGGATTAGCATGGTCTGGATGAATGTAAACTCGCTTTAAATCTTCCGGCGTAAGCTGTTGTAATAATTTCGCCCATTTAATGTGAAGCGATTTCAACAAGGAGAGCGAATCAAAGATGTTGTTGTCTATGCCATCTGCCAAGTTGGCCCAACGATCTTCGAGATAAGGTTTAATAACTGGCGCATCTTCAGTTAAAGCCAATTTAAATCTGATATAAGCGTTCATATGGCTATCTGCACAATGATGCACTACTTGTTTTATGGTCCAACCGTTTGGTCTGTAATTTAGATTGAGTTCTTCAGTGGATAAATTTCTTACCAAATTATCAATCGATTCTGGAAATCTTCGGATATCAGAAATCCAAGTACTAATTGATTTTTCGTCAATTGTTACCGGAATAAATTTTCCGATAGGATATTTTAAATTTTCTATTGCTTGTTGTGTCATGATGCTCTTGAATATGACAACCAAGATATTCAAAGTGTTACAGACAAAAAAGTTAAAAGCAAACCCTGAAACTTTCATTTGGTGTAATGCCAATCGATAACTTCTCGATCTTCAGGACAACATTGTCATCATTCTTTATATAATAGTGGTTCAATTTATTTTGCGTGTTGAATATTTAATGGAGTTGCTTGTTGTTGGCAACTCTTTTTGTTTGTGTATTATTTTATAACCATGGGTTTCATTAATAGTCCACAAATCCTTAAATTTGCATCTTTCCAAATACACCGTGACATTTTAGAAAGGTGTAATTAAAATGAAATAATATTATGTTTAATAATTTAAGCGAAAAATTAGATAAAGCATTTCACGTCTTAAAAGGACACGGAAGCATCACGGAAGTGAATGTGGCCGAAACCTTAAAAGAAGTTCGTAGAGCATTGCTCGATGCCGATGTTAACTTTAAAATAGCAAAGGATTTTACAACCACTGTAAAGGAAAAAGCGCTTGGCCAAAACGTTTTGACCACGTTGCAACCAGGGCAATTGATGGTTAAAATCGTTAAGGACGAATTGACCGAATTAATGGGTGGTGATGCCGAAGGCATTAATTTATCTGGTACTCCAAGTGTTATTTTAATGTCTGGTTTACAAGGTTCTGGTAAAACAACATTCTCTGGTAAGCTTGCCAATTATCTTAAAACAAAAAAATCCAAAAAACCATTATTGGTGGCCTGCGACGTCTATCGTCCTGCAGCGGTAGATCAATTGCATGTGGTTGGCGCCCAAATTGGTGTTGAGGTATATAGCGATAAAGGAAATACCGATCCTGTTGCCATTGCGCAAGCTGGTATTGCACATGCCAAAGCCAACGGATACAATGTAGTCATTATAGATACCGCAGGTCGTTTGGCCGTGGATGAAGTGATGATGAACGAAATATCCAACATTCATAAAGCCATACAACCACAGGAAACCTTGTTTGTTGTGGATTCCATGACCGGACAGGATGCTGTAAATACCGCAAAAGTATTTAACGATGTACTAAATTTTGACGGTGTCATTCTTACCAAACTGGACGGTGATACTCGTGGTGGAGCCGCAATTTCCATTAAGTCCGTAGTAAATAAACCGATCAAGTTTATTGGTACAGGCGAAAAAATGGAAGCCATAGATGTGTTCTATCCTTCACGTATGGCCGATCGTATTTTGGGAATGGGTGACGTTATATCTCTTGTTGAAAGAGCCCAAGAACAATATGATGAAGAAGAAGCGCGCAAACTTCAAAAGAAAATTGCAAAAAATCAATTCGGTTTTGATGATTTCTTGAGCCAAATTCAGCAAATCAAGAAAATGGGAAACATGAAAGACCTTATCGGAATGATCCCAGGTGCAGGCAAAATGATGAAAGATGTTGATATTGATGATGATGCCTTTAAAGGAATTGAAGCAATGATTCATTCCATGACTCCAGATGAGCGCTCTAATCCATCGATTATCAATTCCAGCAGAAAACAACGTATCGGTAAAGGTTCAGGTACTTCGGTGCAGCAGGTCAATCAGTTGTTGAAACAATTTGACCAAATGAGCAAAATGATGAAAATGATGCAAGGAGGCAAAGGGAAAGCGATGATGCAAGCGATGAAAGGGATGCGTTGATTTAGTCTGCAGTCTGCAGTCTGTAGTATTCAGGTTGCAGTCTATAGTAACATTATCAAGGATAAAATTAGAATAAACTTTGCGTCTTAGCTCCCGAATATTATCGGGATTGCGAGACAAAAAATTTAGTTGAGACAAAGACTGAAAACCAACAAATATGATACTATTAGACGGAAGAAAAGTAAGTAACGAAATCAAAGACGAGATTACTGAACAAGTCAAAAAAATGAAGTCCAGAGGTGAAAAAGTGCCTCATCTTGCGGCTATTATAGTTGGAAATGATGGCGCCAGTCTTACCTATGTTTCCAGTAAAGTAAAAGCTTGTGAGCGTGTGGGTTTTGATTCTACCATGATAAGATTGTCCAACACCACGAGCGAAATCGAATTGATGGAAAAAATTGAGGAACTCAATGAAAATCCCGACATCGATGGATTCATCATTCAGTTGCCACTTCCTAAACAAATAGATACTCAAAAAGTATTATTGGCCGTAAATCCCGATAAAGATGTAGATGGTTTCCATCCTATGAATTTTGGTAGAATGGCTTTGGATATGTCCACTTTTATTCCCGCAACGCCGTTTGGGATTTTAGAATTGTTGGATCGATATGGTGTCGAAACCCAAGGAAAGCATACCGTTGTGATAGGTAGGAGCCATATTGTTGGCCGCCCTATGAGTATTTTGATGGGTCGAAAGGGATTCCCTGGAAATTCTACCGTAACATTGACCCACAGCCACACCAAAAATATTACGCAAATCACTTCGCAAGCGGACATTATTATTTCGGCACTCGGCGTCCCAAATTTCTTGAAGGCAGAGATGGTCAAGGACGGAGCTGTTATCATTGATGTTGGCATTACACGAGTACCAGATGATGCTACTGAAAAAGGATACTACATTACTGGCGATGTCGATTTTGAAAACGTCAGTAAAAAAGCAAGTTATATTACGCCAGTTCCCGGTGGTGTTGGACCTATGACTATTGCTATGCTGCTAAAAAACACCTTATTGGCAAGAGAGCGCCAAATGTAAGGCGATGTTGTTATTTTGCATCATGTACCTACCGATTGTTTTAATGCAAAGAGTTGCGATTGGAAGTTCGGAACATTTATTTCCTATTCTAATAGCTTCATTTTTGGCAGTTATTTTTATCCGCTATTCAAAAGGAAAACTTTCTAAAGTTCAACAACAAAAGGCCTTCAATTTGTTAGGTTTTTTTGTGTCTTTGACAATTGCATCTTTCCATTTGTATTTGATTAGTTTAGGAAACTACAACCTCAAAACAGACTTACCATTATATCTTTGTAGTTTAATTGCATTGCTCATTCCAATATTTACGCATTTTCGAAACTATTTGATGTATGAGATTTTGCTGTTTTGGATTGTAGCAGGGACCTTACAAGGTGTTATTACCCCAGATATTGCAGAAGGGTTTCCCACGTTTGATTATTTTAGATATTGGGTTGTGCATCTTGGACTGTTGACCATTATTTTTTATGCGACCTTTGTTTTTGGGATGCGTCCACGATTCAAAAGTATATTCAAATCCATCTTGGCATTACAAGTATATGTAGTGCTCATGGTAATCATCAATTATGTGTTGGATGCCAATTATTTTTATCTAAACGAAAAGCCAAAATCAGCATCCATACTAGATTATTTTGGGGAATGGCCTTTGTATATCATAGTAGGGCAATTGATTTTGATACCCTACTTTTTGATCATCTATTTACCATTTCACTTGACCAAAAAAAACTCACCTATTTCGCAAAAAGCTGATTGATATCCTTAAATGCCTTGAACTCTAACGCATTTCCTGAAGGATCCATAAAAAACATAGTGGCTTGCTCTCCAACTTGTCCTTCAAATCGTATATAAGGTTCAATGATAAATTGAACACCTTTGGCACTTAAATTTTTTGCAAAATCCTGAAAAGTTTTCCAAGGTAGGACAACGCCATAGTGGGGAACAGGAACATCCTTGCCATCAACAGGATTTGTATGCAACTCTTCTGAAGATTTTGGTTTATAATGAATGACCAGTTGATGACCAAAAAAATTAAGGTCAACCCAATGATCACTACTTCTACCTTCATCACAGTTAAGTATGTCCTTGTAAAAAGTTCTGCATTCCTCCAAATTATGAACAGGAATTGCGATATGAAATGGTGAAATTGGAGATTGCATTACTGGACTATTCTGCAGGTGTATCTTTGCGATATTTTAACATTGAAACCCCTGAAATGAAAAAGACACCACCTAATATGGTCAACGCCCACGGATCTAATGCTACCATGTTGTTTCCGAAGATGCCCAATACTCCTAATATTAAGGCGATCATACCTCCAACGGCTAAAACTATTGCAAGAATTTTTATCATGATTTATTGTTTTTAAATTGTTAATATTTGTCTAAAATAGGAAAATATACAATCACTACAGCAATATTCTAACTATTCAAGTGATTATTTATAGCTTTCTGACATTAAGAGATTGACTGTCAAGAAAATGTTTTGTAGAATCTTCTAACAATTTATTTAACTCCAAAAATTCTTCTTTGGTCAGTTCACGATACTGACCTAGCGGCATATCAAGTTTGATATTCATGATTCTCGTGCGCTTTAAGGTTTGTACCTCATAATCGAGATATTCGCACATACGGCGTATTTGTCGGTTCAGACCTTGGGTCAGAATAATTTTGAATTCATGGGTATTTAGCTTTTTAACTTCGCACTTTTTGGTTATCCTATCTAATATAGGAACGCCATTAGACATCCGCTCCACAAAGGTTTGCGAAATTGGTTTGTCAACAGTGACAATGTATTCCTTTTCATGGTTGTTGCTGGCACGCAATATTTTGTTCACGATATCACCATCATCTGTCAAAAGGATTAAACCTTCACTGGCTTTGTCGAGTCTGCCAATTGGAAAAATGCGTTTTGGATAGTTGATGTACTCTATGATATTATCTTTCTCAACGCGCGTATCCGTGGTACAAACGATACCAATGGGCTTGTTGAAGGCGAGGTAAACAAAATCCTCCTTTGTGTCCACAATGGCTTTGCCATCGACATGTACAACATCATTTGGGGAAATTTTTGTTCCCATTTCTGGAACTTTTCCATTGATGGTCACCCTGCCTGCCTCAATAAGCTTGTCAGCTTCACGACGCGAGCAATAGCCTACTTCACTTAAATATTTGTTGATGCGTTTAAGTTGATCTTCCAAGATACAGTCAGAATTTTTGATTTGAAGTGTCAAAGTTACTCAATAACTTTTTATGGACGGATGACTTACAAAGAATGTTTAATTTTCAATAAAGTCATAAATATGTTGAGATACTGAAGCATCGTTCAACGAATGCCCTAACCCTTGGGTGGTGATCAAGATACTATCCTTAAAACTGTTATTTATCAACAGGGCATCGTTATAAGGTATAATGTTATCTTGCTCATCATGAATAATCAATCCTTTGGAATCGATGCTTTCGAGATATTTTGCGGTAGAAAAAGTTTCAGGATGATTACCAAATCGATCGAGGATGGTAAGATTTAACGCATGCTTGACACGTTGATTGTAACCCAGCATATCAGTATAGCGTTTTAATACATCTGTAAATTCCGAAGGTGCACCCAATAAGATTATTTTCTTTACCGATTCGAGTTGATATTTCTTCTGGAAAAAAGTAGCAGACATGCCACCCACAGAATGACCAATAATAATTTCTGGCTGAAAGCGCTTTGCCACCACATTAATAAATTCAGAATACAAAACGGCATTAAAGAAACGACTTCCAGAGTTGCCATGACCTGGCGCATCGAGAGCGACAATGTTATGTCCTTTTTTATTGAGCTCAAGGATTAAATTTTTCCATCGAAACGAATTACTTTCCCAGCCATGTACCAATAGAATCGTGGATTTGTTTCCTAACCATCTATAGGTCATAATCGAGTGATTATCAAATTTGAATTCTTCTTGAAAAGCCGTGCCTAAAAATTCGTATTGTTCTTCAGTTAATTTTCTGCCTTTTCGAGGTTTGGTGAATATATAAAGTGCTTTTTCCGCTGCCTGCTTTTTAGACATGTAACTGATGATGTTATAATAGCCACCTATGCACTTTATTAAAAGATGTTTCATTCGGCTTCTCTATTTACACTTTCTATTGAAAAAGCTGGCGTACAAATGGAAATATACTCACAAACCACAGTAAAAGGATTTGAATATTGAACTCTGGTGTTCTTTCGTATTTTGATGGACTGCCCAGCTTCGAGAACAATCATTTCATCATCTATTATAAATTGTTTCTTACCGCGGATGACAAAAGTGTATTCATCAAATTCTGGAGTTTGAAACGGTTCGCTCCAACCTACGGGAGCAATCATATGGGCTATACTTATATTGTTATTTCCATCGGTGGCAAGACCAAAATGTTCTTTAATGATCTTTCCATCGATGGTTGGAACCACAAATGGTGACGTTTGTATAGTATACTTATTGTTGGCCATATTGATATTATTGGTTATCTAAAATCTACTTCATTGGTTTTTTCTTTATCATACCGCCTCGCAAATCCTTAACTATTCCCATAATGATAAAGGCATCCTTGTCAATTTTGTCAATTTCGGTTTCCAATCTGGCGACCTCCAAACGGGTTATCACTGTATACAAAATATCTTTGTCGTAGCTGTTTCCGCGTTTTCCATAGCCACCTTTTCCAGCATAAATAGTGCAAGCCCGTTGCAATTTTTCAATGATCATGATTCTCACTTCGTCATGTTTTTCTGATATGATGGTAACACCCATATATTCATCAACACCATCGATAACAAAATCGACAGTTTTTGCCGCTGCGAGGTAGGTCAAAATCGCATACAAAGCAATTTCTACAGAAAGCACATAAGCTCCAAACGAAAAAATTAAAATATTGATCATTAACAAGACATCACCAATTGTGAGTGAAAGTTTCCGACTCAAGTAAATTGCTAAAACTTCGGTGCCGTCGATAACGCCTCCACCTCTCATGGACATTCCAATGCCGAGCCCTAAAAAGAATCCGCCAAAAACGGCAATGAGCAACTTATCATCAGTAACTGTTGGATATTCAACGAGATGAACCACAAGCGCCAACATCGTAATGGCGATAATGCTTTTAATGGAGAATTTTCTATTGATGGTTTTTACACCCAAAATTAGAAACGGTAAATTGACAACGATTAAAAGAAATTCCAGAGGTAAATCCGTCAAATTCTGCACCAATAAGGAAACTCCCGTCGCGCCACCATCAATGAAATTATTTGGCAATAAAAATCCTTTCAATCCAAATCCTGCGGAAAAAACTCCCACAATAATAAAAAAGTATTCTTTGACGGCATGCCTTAATTCTACTTGTAGTGTTCTAACTGTTGAAACAACTTCGCGCTTTCTAACCGGTTCATCAGAATTTTTTGTCTCAAGTCGCTTTTTCGCGATTGTTACCAGTAATTTAGAAATGAAGGAATTCATGCTTGGTTATTCAGGTTAAAATTTAAGAAAAAAAAGTAATCATTTGATATTAATACCAGTTAATAAAAAAATATTGGATCTTGGCAGCATCAGGAATTTGTGATTCTTCAATGTTCAAATTCATATCAAATCGCAACTCCGAGGGCAGTTCCTTTTTTTCAATGGCAAATTGGGCATTGAGTTCGTTCACCGAAATTACAACAGAATTTATTAAGTTATCAATTTTAGAAATCTTATAATTGTCCTGAATATCCTTAAAAGTACTTAAGGCAGAAATTCCTTTATCGGTTTTATACCGCGAATCGACAATACGAATGTTATTTATTGTTGAGGTTGGATCAGACATCTTGCTAGGGGTAAGAATGAGGAGCATTTTACCGGCTTCGTCATAAACTTCAACCAAATTCATA
>JBGSXJ010000337.1:0-4494 GCA_041751535.1 Aquaticitalea sp. | reverse complement strand
TGAAGATAAAACAGTTCCATTAGCAGTAGAAAAAGCAATTCCACAAATCGAAGCCTTGGTGCATCAAATTGTACAAAAGTTAAAATCAGGCGGGCGTTTATTCTATATTGGTGCAGGAACAAGTGGTCGTTTGGGTATAGTAGACGCTTCAGAATGCCCACCAACATTTGGCGTAGCCCAAAATCTCGTTATTGGATTGATTGCAGGAGGAGATTCCGCGATTCGCAAAGCAGTTGAATTTGCAGAAGACTCCACAACCCAAGGTTGGGATGATTTATTGCAATGGGATGTTGCCAATAACGATATAGTCATTGGTATTGCGGCCTCAGGCACCACGCCTTATGTTATTAGTGCCTTAAAAGAGTGTAATAATCATCAAATAATCACGGGTTGTATCACATGTAATCACAACAGTCCACTATCATTGACCGCCAAATTTCCAATTGAAGTAATTGTAGGGGCAGAATTCGTTACAGGAAGCTCGCGTTTGAAAGCAGGGACAGCACAAAAATTAGTATTGAATATGATTTCTACAGCCACCATGATACAACTTGGTAAAGTTAAAGGTAACAAAATGGTGGACATGCAATTGAGCAACAATAAACTTGTGGACAGAGGCATACAAATGATCATGAACGAATTAAATATTTCGCATCACAAAGCAAAAGATTTATTGGAACAATATAAAAATGTGAGAGCAGTTATTCAAAATTATACCGATGGAGCAGCAGAGAACAAATAGGGAATTATTGGTTAAGGGAATTCAAAATATGGGTATCTGTCTTGTTCTAATGTTTTTGGGTCCGATCCTATTGTATATATCATTTAGCAATCAAGATAAACCGACCTATCTATTGGTATTGATTATTTCGATCATCGTCTGTTTTCTGGCAATATTTTTCCTGTTTAGAGGCATATTGATCATCCTAAAAAGTCTTTTTAATAAATAGGAAATCATAATACATAAAAAACCCACTAACATTTGATGCTCGTGGGTTTTATTATATTAATTAGTATTACAAATTTTAAAAATCGGTATTGATTAGAAACATCCACCTTCAGTAGCACTATCGCTAGTAAAAGTGCCTTCTATACCACCAGTTCCATAACCTGGAGCAGACCATGTTCCTTCTACTGATGAACATGATTCACTTGGTGAGTTATTGTATACATGGGTACCAGTGAATGATAGAGCATACCCCAAAATTTGTGCTGATCCAGATATCCCACAAAACGTAAGAGTTGGAAGAAATGAGAATGTTTGACAACCACTTTGAGTATTATTTGCAGCTGCAGATGTATAAACACGGTCATCATAAGCAATTTGTACTGCAAAATTTTGGTTGTTACCTTCACCTACAGACATTACATTCCATGTGCGATTATTAGGAAATCCTACACCGGCAGCAGCACAGTTTGTACAATCGTAAGTTCCAGTAAGTGGAGTCGCTGGAGCTCTAGACAAGTTCTTAACAATTAAAATGTCAGATTCCTTATTGTCAAAAGACACGTCAGAAATCATTGGATTTAATCCATTAGCATCAACAGAAAAATTTAATTCTGCCTCGATTGAACTCAATCCTAATGATGAAAAACGCAAGTTGCTAACAGCATTGTCAGCAGTCATTTTTACAGGTAAACTTTTCAGTTCAACAACTTCTCCTGTACTTAAAGTAATTTGGGCAACGCCTTCATTTGTTGGAGTCAAAGTAACTACAACACTTCCTCTAGTAAGACCATCAACAGTTGTGAATAATCCTTTGTACTCACCTAAATGAGAATCGTCAAATTGATCAGCAGCCAACCTTGTAGTTGTATCAAGTTGATCTTCATTTGAATCCTTTGAACAGGAAAACGTAAATGCCGTAAGCACCATCAATAATAGTAATTTGTTTAGTTTCATAAATATTTAATTTAGGGTTAATAATCGTCAAATATACAAAATTTAACGTTTAATTGTTAAAAATTAACATCTATTAAATCAGATTTTTGACTTGTCAAAATGCCCCATAACAAGAACAGGTGTATTTGATTAATATACAAGTAGTTAAGCATGTATAAATGTGTTCTGAAATAAGAAAACCACCATTTATTTCTAAACAGTGGTTTTTAGTAAGTATTTAAATATATTTTTTAAGACATTTATTTTTCCAGTTTAGTCACTTCTCTTTCCATCACTTTTGGTACGGATGGAGATGTTTGCGGCATAAATGTTTCACTCGTTTGCTGTAAGCTTGGGTCGGCCATTCTACCAGCTACACAAGCTACGGGTGCAAGGAAACCAGGAGCAGTAAATGAAGTGTCAGAAGTAAAAACTACTGTTAAATACCTCCCAGAAGAAGTGACGGTTTGTCCTGCAAGCGAGTTAGCACCAATTCCTGTTCCTGTAAATCCAGTTCTTGATGGACTTATGACTGCAATCATTCTATCACCTACCATTGTGATTTCTGAAGATCCTGTACTATTACCGTCATAAATTCTCATAAAATCCCATGTGTTTTCTAAATTGAATTGAGTAAAGGTTAGACTTGCATTATTTCCTTCGCCAGCATCTATCATATAAGTGTCATTACGATTGTTGGAATAATTGCTTGAAGCACCACCATTATCGACTAAAAACTCACCACAAGTTAAGTTCAAATCAAATACTGGGAATAGAGCACCACATGCAACATTTAAATTGTAAGTTCCGCTAGCAGTTCCAAATCCCGTAACATAAAAATAGTAGGTTGTATTGGCGAGTGCATTAAATGATACACTGGATTGAAGAGTGCTATTGGCATCATCGTTACCACCAACACATACCAAAGTTCCACACGAACCACTAAAAACACCTAGTTTTGTATCAAAATCACTGCCAGCCGTATCAACTGTAACTCCTTGAACTGTAGGCGTTGAAAACGTATACCACACACCAGGTGCAGTATTAAGAGAGGTAACACATGTTGCAGGAGCCCCTGTATTAGTAGCAAAATTGGTAAATCCTTCTACTGAATCGCCACAAGCTACAGCAATTGCATTTTCACAAACATCATTTGTAGTGGAGATATCATCACAAGCAGAATCGCTTACAAAGGTCCCTGATGAGCCACCGTAACTTGGAGCTGACCATGTACCTGATACTTCAGAGCATCCCAAGTTGTCTTCAAAGTTATCATATGTATGCACTCCAGACCAAGTAACAGCATTCCCTAATATATTGGCACTGCCAGTTATATCACATGTTGTTAAAGCCCCATTGGCAACACAGTTGGACTGTGATCCATTTGGAGGCGTATTATACAAAGTGCCGCCAAACCAAATTTGAGTGGCATAGGTTTGATTACCAATTCCAATGGACATCACATTCCAAGTACGACCGCTAGTAGGGAAACCTCCTGTACCTGCAGTACGAAAATATGTTCCTGTAATGGCAACTAAAGGAGCTCGAGATAAGTTCTTTGCTATTAAGATCCCAGACTGTTTATTGTCAAATGAAACAGCAGATATCATAGGATTGATACCGTCAGATTCAACAGAAAACTCAAGAGATGCATTGATAGAACTCAATCCTTCTGACGAAAAACGAAGATTGCTAACTGCGTTATCAGCAGTTAATTTTGCTTGAGAACTTTTTAATTCAATAAGCTCTCCCGAACTTAAGGAAATTTGAGCAAGACCTTCTCCGCTTGGTGTCAAGGTAACCACAACGGTTCCTCTAGTTAAACCATCGTTTGTAGAAAACAAGCCTTTGTAAACACCTAAATAAGAATCATCAAATTGGTCATCGGCAAGCCTTGTATTTGAGTCATCCACTTTTTGATCCTCGAATGTATCCTGCGAACAAGAGATTGCAAAGGATGCAAGTAATACTAATAGTAATAGTTTGTACATCTTCATAATTTTAAGTTTAAGATTAAGATTAATAGTTATTAAATAGTTAAACTTAAATATAGATGTTTAATTGACGATTAAATTGAAATAACCCATGAAATGCAATAATAATCGTTAAGATTAAGTAATAATATAAGTGTTTTGTTAATAATCTTCTTAAAATATTGCAACCCAGAATAACAACTATTTAATAACGTCATTTTTAGACATTATCATACTGCAATTCGCATATGGACTCCCCTGTATAGTTCCAGTTTCTTTTCATCAGAAGTTTAAGAAAATACAAAAAGCGAAACCAAAAATTAAAATATAATTAAATTCTTTTAATAGATATAAATCAAGGAGATAGATTAAAATCTCTAATCTAATATATGGCCTTCTTTAGATATTTTTATATGTATTTTAAATCTAAAAAAAAACACTCCACAAGCATTCAAGGCAGGGGGCACTTAAAAAATTGGAATAGATAAAAATAATGATGCTTTAAATTGTTTCGCACCTGGTCATAAAAAAAGGTCCCCAACAAACGAATGTTGGGGACCTGAAAAAGGCGACGACCTACTCTCCCACATAACTGCAGTACCATCGGCGCAAACGGGCTTAACTTCTCTGTTCGGAATG
>JBGSXJ010000336.1:0-3524 GCA_041751535.1 Aquaticitalea sp. | reverse complement strand
TTGTTTTTTCAATCCTCTTATCTTTCCAAATTTCGCTAAAAGGAGTGCAAAAATACAATAAAAATGTTTGATTGCCAAATAAATATGATCGATTCATACTCTCGAATAACAACAGAGGAGTTTTATTAAAACTGATGGCATATGCGTTAACTAAATGAATCAAAATTCAATATCTTTATGAATGAATAATATTTAACTTAAAAATTAAAAATCATGGTAAAATCAAAATATCAAAGTGTATTGGATTTGGGTCAACAACTGAATATCCAAAATGGCGATGTCCAAGAAGAAGGTGGCGTATTAAAGATCACTGGAACTGCAAAAACACAATACGAAAAGAACTTACTTTGGGATAAAATCAAAGCTATTGGCGGTGATAATCCAAACGATATCAAAGCGGATATTAAAGTAGCCGACAGTTCTGTTTATCACAGACATACAGTGAAAAGCGGCGAAACATTAGGTAAAATTGCGAAACAATATTATGGTGATGCTTCAAAATACCAAAAGATTTTTGGAGCGAATTCGGATATCTTGAAGAATCCGGATTTAATTCATCCCAATCAGGAATTGATAATTCCTAATGATTAAAAATTTTGGGTGACTTCTTATTTATACTTCTTACACAAAAAGCGACTTTCGGGTCGTTTTTTTATTTTTTATCCCTCATGGCTATTTTTGCCAAACCATAAAGCGTTTTGAATTGTTCTTCTTCAGTCAAATCTGAATTGTCAAATTCGATGGCATCCTTTGCCTTTATCAATGGTGAATCGTCCCTACCGGAATCAATGGCATCGCGTGTCATAACATTGTGAAATACATCATCATATTTGATGTCTTCACCCCTATCCAACAATTCGTGATATCGGCGTTTGGCTCTTGTTTCGGCGGAAGCATTCATAAATATTTTCAACTCCGCGTTAGGGAATACAACCGTTCCTATATCACGACCATCCATAACAACACCTTTGTCTTTGCCCATTTGCTGTTGTTGTTTGACGAGCATTTTCCTAACTGCAGAAATTTCGGCCACAGGACTCACAAAATTGGACACTTCCAAATTTCGAATGCTTTGTTCCACATTTTTTCCATTGAGATACACTTCGGCAAAACCCAAACGTTCGTTAAACTCAAAGCCGATCCGAATATTTTTAAGGTTAGATATCAATTGTTCCCGATCAAAATGTGAATTGTCAATAAAACCTTGCTCCATCGCAAATAACGTCACCGCTCGATACATCGCTCCAGAATCGACATACACATAACCCAAAGCCTTTGCAAGTTGTTTGGCCACTGTGCTTTTGCCAGTGGATGAAAAACCGTCGATGGCTATTGTAATTTTTTTCATTATCGCAAATCAATTTGAAGTCCAAAAAAACTGGTGTTGGAAGCGCTGTTGTATCGTGCATGCGAATAACTAAATCGCATTTTGTTCAATTTAAGACCAAAACCAAAGGATAATCCGGAAAAATTCCGCTGGTCAACAATACGTAATTCTTCTGCCCTTCTAAAATTATATCCCATTCTTAAGCTAAATCCCCTATCTGGAAATAATTCGGCACCCAATATGGTATGTCGTAATGCTTCATTAAAAAAACCAACTTTTTCTTGGGTTTGAATTCCGTCCAAATCCGTTGTTGCACGTGCAGGATTGGAAACTCCAATAGGCCATTTCTGCAAATTTTCAAAAGTGAGGTGCCAACGGATGGGAACGTTTTCGAGTGTTTGTGACAGGCCCAAATCCACCTCCAAAGGTAATTTTTCTTGAAGACCAGCATAGGTTGTAAACTGGGTTCCTAAATTACGGACCACCAAGGCCGCATGAAAATCCAAACGCTCATTGATATACATTCCTGCCAAATCTACAGCACCACCAAGTGAATTATATTGCTCCAATTGTGAGGTGATGAACTTTGCATTGGCTCCGACATAAAAATCTGAAAACGGAATTTGGAAGGCATACCCAAAAGAAAGTGCCGCTTCATTACCGGTAAAGGAGCCCGTTGATACACCATTGACATCATACCCATCAAAACTTCCATAATTGATATAGGTCATTCCAACATGAAATGTCTGTACGCGTCTGTCCCATGTATAGGCGTAGGCAGCGGTACCATAACTGATACCTCCGAGATAACTGGAATAATTTAGTGCCAGTTGATTGTCCATATCCACATTGATTGCCGCTGGATTGTACAAACCACCCACGACATCATAATCAAAATTGGTGATGGTCTTTCCTCCTAAAGCTGCCTGCCGAGGTGAAGATACCAAATTAAGAAATTGATAGGTCGACTCGCCACCAAGTTGAGCAAACATAGGTAATGACATAGCAACACAAAACAAAGTGGAAATCCTCTTTAGCATAGGCTTGCAAAAGTAACATATCTTACTTAAACGGTTGCAAGTATAATTTATTTTTGAGTCAAAAAAAAACCTCAACATGTCGTTGAGGTTTTGGGCTATAAAACTTTGGCATTCTTGACCTTTTGCTGCGTCAAGGCTTGTTTTAAAACGTCGCTCATATCATTTACATAATGGAAGGTCAATCCTTTTACATATTCAGGTTTTATTTCTGCTATGTCGCGCTTATTGTCTTCACAAAGAAGGATGTCCGTAATTCTGGCGCGTTTGGCAGCCAATATTTTCTCTTTGATACCACCTACAGGAAGCACTTTCCCTCGTAAAGTGATTTCACCGGTCATCGCGAGATTCTTTTTGACCTTACGCTGTGTGAATAATGACACAAGCGAAGTTAGCATCGTAACGCCAGCACTTGGTCCATCCTTTGGTGTAGCGCCTTCTGGCACATGAATGTGAACATTGTATTTCTCAAAGACATCAGGATCAATTCCAAATTCTTCAGCATTCGATTTAATATATTCCATGGCAATGGTGGCAGATTCTTTCATGACATTACCAAGATTACCAGTTATTGTAAGCGTTCCTTTTCCTTTGGAGAGAATGGACTCAATAAACAAAATATCACCACCAACCCGTGTCCAAGCTAATCCTGTAACTACTCCTGCAACATTATTGTTTTCATATTTATCTCGTTGCATTTTTGGCGAACCTAACACTTCGATAATATCATCGTTGGTCACTTTGATATTGTAGGGATCTTCCATTGCGATGTTTTTGGCTGCATGGCGCACCATTTTTGCCAATTGTTTTTCCAATCCCCTAACGCCAGATTCCCTTGTATAACCTTCCACAATTTTTTCCATTTGTGGTTTGGCTATTTTTAGGTTGTCCTCAATCATTCCATGTTCCTTTAATTGCTTTGGAAGTAAATGGCGTTTACCAATTTCAACTTTCTCTTCAATTGTATATCCTGTAACATCAATAATTTCCATACGATCCAACAGTGCTGGCTGTATATTGCTCAAACTGTTGGCCGTTGCAATGAACATCACTTTTGAAAGATCAAATCCCATTTCAAGGAAATTGTCATAAAACTCATTATTTTGCTCTGGATCCAAAACTTCCAACATGGCTGAAGATGGATCGCCTTGATTGCTGTT
>JBGSXJ010000335.1:0-1619 GCA_041751535.1 Aquaticitalea sp. | reverse complement strand
TTTCGCCAACTTTAGTATTTTTACATCGTCTAACAGCCTTACAACTATGAGTTCTTCTTTTGAAAAATATCAAAAACGCCGATTGATTTCTTCCTATTTTTCGGTGGTTATCAGTATTTCACTTGTTTTGTTTTTATTGGGTTTGTTAGGGCTTTTAGTGTTGAACACTAAAAAAGTAGCTGACCATTTTAAAGAACAAATCGCACTTACCATTTACCTTAAAGATACTGCTAAGGAAGTGGAAATTAATCAACTACAAACCAGTCTTGCCTTAGCTGAATATACCAAAAGCGCTGAATTTATTTCCAAAGAACAAGCTGCGGAAGAACACAGTGCTGCCATTGGAGAGGATTTCATGGAATTTTTGGGTTATAATCCGTTGCAAAACTCCATAGATGTCTATCTAAATGCCGATTATGTAACGCCTGAATTGATAGAAGAAATCAACACCGAAATTTCTGCCAAAGGATTTGTGGATGAGGTTATTTATGACAAACCCCTTATTGCTTTATTAAACGATAACGTAAAGAAAATCAGTTTTTGGATTTTGATCATTAGCGGGATATTTACGTTTATAGCTGTACTACTGATTAATAGTTCCATTCGCCTGGCGGTATATTCCAAGCGATTTATCATTAAAACCATGCAAATGGTGGGTGCCACAAAACGGTTTATCCGGAAGCCGTTTATTTTAAAAAGTGTGCGTTTAGGTATTATCGGTGCGGTTTTGGCACTTATAGGAATGGGGATTGTTCTCTATTACCTCAACTTAACCTTCCCCGAATTGAACTTGTTGGAAGACCATTTATTATTAATAGGCCTCTTTGCAGGAATTTTATTTATGGGCATTTTTATTACCTGGCTAAGTACTTTCTTTGCCACGCAACGATTTTTGAATTTAAGAACGGATGAACTTTATTATTAGACAATAGATATAAGATTTGAGATATTAGATATAACGAGGATTTCTTTTAAATTTTGGAAAATGGATACTACAGCTAAACTTAAGGATAATTTGATCTTAAGAATTAAAAATTCAAAAGACATTGGTTTTTTAAGAGCATTGCAAGTTCTATTTGATGCTTCTGAAAAACCTGTGTATGAGATTACAGAGGAACAACTAAATGCTATCAATGAAAGTAGGGAAGAAATTAAAAGAGGCGATTTTGTTACCAATGAGGAAGTAATGTCAAAGACCAAAGAATGGCTAAAAAACAGATAATTTGGTCAAAAAGGGCAAATACTGAATTAGTTGAAGTTCTACAGTATTATTTTGAAAGGAATGGAAATTCAAGGTATAGTTTAAAAATTCTTTTGGAAGTTGAAGCCTTACTGAATTTACTGTCTGAAAGTCCGAATATTGGGCGATTGACAACTGACCAAAAAAGCCGGGTCATTACGATGAAAGTGTATTTGATCTTTTATGAAATTAATGAAAATAGAATTGAAGTTCTCTCTTTTTGGGACAACAGGCAAGATCAAAGTAAAAGAATAGACTTTAAAGAATAATTTATAAGAGATAAAGAAATGGGCGAACAAAAACGAAAACTGGAAAACAAAGAAGAATTTATATTTCAGAAAAAGAATTATAAGTTTATGTTTATTGGACTGGGCTTTAT
>JBGSXJ010000334.1:0-4182 GCA_041751535.1 Aquaticitalea sp. | reverse complement strand
TATTTCTGGACCAAAAAAGAAAACTTGGAATGGTGAACCGAATTAAAAAACAAATTGATAAATTTGAACTAAGACCTGAAGACCTGGGATTTAAAAATAGCCTGGAAATCAACAACTTAATTTGACGTTAGTCAGAATTTTGATTATAATCTTTGCCTATTACAATTCCGCTAAACCTGAAACTGCCAAGTCTGTAGAAAATGAAACTGGCATCAGTATCGATAACTCCATAGCAGTCCTTCCTTTTAAAAATATGAGCGGAGACCCTGCTAATGAAGCTTTTTGTGATGGTATGACCGTTGCCATTATATCGAGACTTTCAAAAATAAATGGTATCAACAAAGTCATTTCACAGACGTCCATGATGGGTTATAAAGACAATCAAAAGACCATGCCCGAAATTGCAAACGAGCTTAAGGTGCGTTATCTTTTGGAATCCGGATTCCAAAAATCAGGGAACGACATTAAAATTAATCTTCAATTGATTGATGGTTTGACCGATAAGCTTTATTGGTCACAAGAATATGAAGCCAAATACGATTCTATTTTTAAATTGCAAGCCATAGTGGCCGAAATGGTAGCCAAACAGTTAGATGCCAATATTACTGAAGAGGAGAGATTTAATCTTGGGCAATCCTTAACAGATAATATGGAAGCTTACGAAAGCTATTTGCAAGGAATACTTATTTTTTCTGTCAATAATTCAACCAATAGTATTATCGCGTCTAGGAAATATTTTGAGAAGGCGATTGCCTTGGATTCAACCTTTGTTGAAGCATATGTGCAGCTTGGAGGGACCTATTCAATGATGGGAACATGGTTTGGCACGATGACCAGAAAGCAAGCAAATATTTTAGCAGCCCCTTATTTAGAAAAAGCCAAGCATTTAGATCCAAAAAATTTAGATTTAATTAGTGCTTTAGCAGAAAAAGAATTTTTTAATTGGAATTTTAAGGTTGCCGATTCCTTGTATAAATTACCGCATCAAAGTTATGATTTTTCATATTCTAATTTTCTAAATCTGATTCTTGGTCGTTATGACGTAGTTGCTAAAAGCGGTTATAAAAGTTTAAAGGAAAATCCAAATTCTGTACCTAATTTTCCATCAATTTATGCGTATTATCATAAAGGTGACATCGATTCTACATTATATATTATTCATAATAGATTGCTAAAGAAACCTAATTCAGAACCGATATGCGACCATATTGGAAATATATTATTAGCCTTGAAAGATTATGAAAAGGCCAAAAACATACTAGAGACCGGATTACAAATTTCGGTCAAACGCCATGCCTCTATGGTGGTACATCTCTCGTTGGTTTATCATTATCTTGGAGATGAAGAGAAATCTTTGGAACTGATAAACGAGGTCATCAATCGCGCTAATAAGGGCGAACCCGAAATCAATGTATTTGTAGCCCATTATTATGCGCGTTTAGGCAACAAGGACGAAGCGTTTAAATGGCTGGATATTGCTTATAAGAAACATGAAGTTGATTTAATGTGGCTAAAGGCGGATCCCAACCTTATACTGCTCAAGGAGGACCGTAGATATAATGAACTTATAAAAAAAATGGGATTCTTGTAAATTACATAAGAGTTTTTAATTCTCATTGAATCAATTGTAACGATCACATTATAAACCTAAAACGCAACATAATTTATAGCCTTTAAATTATGTTCAATAGACTTCCGTAAAACGTTTCAATCAATTGCTACATGACTATTATGTGAGCTGTGCTTTTCTACCACATCTTTGCTTCAACAATTTTTATTAATCTAAAAAATCAAAAGTCATGAAAAAATTAGTTTTTGGTTTATTCGTTTTAGGTCTTACCAGCCTAGGGTTCTCACAAAATAAAATTGAAGAGATAAAAGAAATAGAACTGGAAGATTTGGTCATCAGTTCTATAAATAAAGATTATATCAAAAAGGTTGTAGACAATTCAACGGCGGATTTTGTAAAACTAATGGAACTTAATGCTGCATCATATGATATTGCCAAATGTCCAGATTTTGATGGTCGCTCAGATTTCTTTCAAGTATTATTAAAAGGAGATAAAGGTGAAATCCTTGCCTCTTATGATAAAAATGGCAAAATCGTAAAAACAACTGAATATTATAGAGATGTGATAATTCCTAAAAACATTCCTGCATCAATCTTCTCTCGATATCCAAAGAGTACCATTTTAAAATTAGTTTATACAGTGGATTATGATAATCAAAAAGATGTTGTGAGGACTTATAAAATACAAATTATGAATGGCAATTTAAAAAAGAACTTGAAAATCACTTCAGTTGGTAATGTGAACCAATCCATCACAATGCTAGAATAGTCAAAACTTGAGAAAGAATGTTTAGTTGCACGAAGCTGCCGGAAATGCGGATTATGTAAAAATGAATAAGGACTCCTTGAAAGAATGGGGAGCGATGTAATTCACTTTCTATAACCATAAAAAAACCTCGAAGTAATTTTGCTTCGAGGTTTTTTATTTGTAACGCAGCCCTATAAGGTGTCGTACATCATCCAACATAGAAATGAGCGCTCTGCTAAAATTAAAGTTGGCTATGTCGCTTTCTGTATTATGTGCTCTTAAAAGTGCGTTGAAGTGCAGTATTTCGTAATTATAACCATTGGTTGTATACCCAAATTCATGTTGTGTTTCTTTTCCATCAAAAAGTAAGGTAACTGTCGTTGGTTCCTGAAATCTGGAATTGATTTTTACCATTCCTTTTTCGCAATGAAAAATGGCCTCGGTTGGTGTTTTTTCCAATAAGGAACTCTTTAGAAACGCCTTTACACCCTGATTATAATTAAAAATCATATCACAAGACGAATCTACATCATTCTCAAAAAATGTAGCTTTTGCCTCGACATCTTGAGGAATTCCTAATGTAGTTAGCGCCGCAAAAATGGGATAAATACCTATGTCCAAAAGACTTCCTCCACCAAGCGATTTTTTGAAAACCCTGGAGGTCATGTCGATGGCTGGTTTAAAACCAAAATCAGCTTCCAGTTTTGTAATATTTCCGAATTTTTTGGATTGTAATTCTTTTAAAGCAAATTGATAATGGGGAAGAAAATAGGTCCATAAGGCTTCCATTAGCAACACATTATTAGCCTTGGCAACCGCAATCATTTCCTCAACTTCCTGAAGATTCATGGCGAATGGTTTTTCGCATAGAACGGCTTTTTTGTGGTTAAGACATAAAATGGTATGTTCCTTATGATAACTATGGGGAGTTGCGATGTAAACGGCATCGATTTTCGGGTTTTTCGCTAGTTCTTCGTAGGAATCAAAGGCCAACGTTGCATTGTGCTGTACGGCAAATGATTCTGCTTTTTCAAGACTTCTTGATGCCACGGCATACAATTGGGCCCCTTCGACAGTGGACAAATCTTGAGCAAATTTATTGGCTATTTTTCCGAGACCAATAATGCCCCATTTTATTGTTTTAGGTTTTGACTGTTCCATACGTTTTAAAAGATAATTGAATGAAAAAGGCCAACAACATTACCAATGCGCATCCAAACACATTGAGCCATAAAAACGGCATCCATTCATACCACCAACCGGCAAGAACAATAGCTTGTGTGATTAAAGCTGCCACAAAAACGGCGTTTCCCTTCACGAATTTAAAGAAAAATGCCAACAGGAAAATACCTAGAACATTTCCATAGAAAATAGAACCGATAATATTTACCAATTGAATCAAATTATCTGCTAAATACGCCACACAAGCTATTAAAATCGCTATTATGCCCCAAATAAGTGTAAACCATTTTGAAGCATTTAAATAATGTGTTTCATCCTTATTTTGTGCCATACTTCGTTTGTACAAATCCATGGTGGTTGTTGATGACAAGGCATTCAATTCGCTTGCGGTGCTCGACATGGCTGCACTTAAAATAACGGCAAGCAATAAGCCTATAAGTCCTCTTGGTAAATTATTCAGAATAAAATGAATAAACACATAATCCTTATCATTGGATTCCACAGGGATGCTGGTTTCTTCCATGGCTTTGACAATGACTGCTTTTGCTTCGTCCCTGTTAGCCCGATCCGCTTGGTTTGCCAATACTATTTTTTGGGCATTCGCTTCAGATTGATCTTGAATATATTTGTTGATAGAAACTTGTTTATCTTCAAGTATGGCATCCTGTTTATCTTGAATTGC
>JBGSXJ010000333.1:0-8612 GCA_041751535.1 Aquaticitalea sp. | reverse complement strand
ACCTTGAATCAAAAACGATTTGATGGACTTAACGTGCTTACTAATTTTCTGAAGGGCGGCTTCATAAGGGATCTTTTCAATTTCAGCAATATAACTAGACAACAGTCCATCGTTGTGTTGCAATTGCTCATTAAAAGACAATACTTTTTTTGGTGGATAGAATGAATGGGTTGATTCATTAATTTTAGCTGACACATGATAGGTCAAAAAAGCACCAAATTCAGGGATTGTTACGCAGTCGTATCGGTAGAGTAAATCGCTTATGTAATTTTCTAATTGCATTGAAACAAAGTTAAAAATTTTTGTTTTGGAATTAAGTTTAAGGCTTGTTATTTATTAACATTGTATTTTAATTTATTGTTGATATTCAAATTCAAGAGGATATAATGACAGATTCGGACTTATTACATCTTTTAGCGCTTCAGAATGTTTCTAAAATTGGAGATATAACTGCTAAAAAACTAATAAATCATTGTGGTTCTGCGGAAGGAATCTTTAAGGAAAAGAAAAACAACCTACTTTCAATTGATGGGATTGGTTCAACGACCATCAGTGATCTTTTTGGCAAATACCACTTTGAAGCCGCAGAAAGGGAGCTGAAATTCATAAAGAATAATGATATTGAATGTTCTTACTTTATGCATGCCAATTATCCCGAAAAATTAAAACACTGCATCGACGGACCTATTTTGCTATTTCAATCAGGAAATATTGAACTCAATAAACAACGTATTATCAGCATTGTTGGCACTCGGAAAATAACGACTTATGGCGTCACTTTTTGTGAGCAGCTTGTTGAGCAATTGGCAGTATTCAATCCTGTAATTGTTTCGGGATTTGCTTACGGAACAGATATTACAGCTCAAAAAGCAGCGCTAAAACACAATCTGCAAACCATAGGATGCTTGGCACATGGATTGAATCAAATTTACCCAACAGTTCATAAAAAGTATGAGGCCGATATTGAGAAAAATGGTGGTTTTATGACTGATTTTTGGAGCAGTTCAAATCCTGACAGAGAGAATTTCTTGAAGCGCAATCGCATCATCGCAGGTTTGAGTGAAGCAACTATCGTCATAGAGTCTGCTGAAAAAGGGGGCAGTTTGGTGACGGCTGATATTGCAAATTCCTATAACAGAGATGTATTTGCAGTACCGGGACGTACGACAGATAACCAAAGTGTTGGCTGCAATAATCTCATCAAATTCCAAAAAGCACATGCACTTACAAATCCCTTGGATGTACCTTATATTTTGAATTGGGAATTGGAAAGCAAAAAGAAGCCGGCCATTCAAAAACAGCTGTTTGTAGAATTGGACGATCAGGAAAAGGTGATTTATAATTACCTCAAAGAAAACGAAAAACAAATGCTCGATATCATCGCGATCGATTGTCAAATGCCAATTTTTAAAGTCGCTGGCGTACTGTTGAATATGGAATTGAAAGGCGTTGTGAGACCGCTTCCTGGAAAACTATTTGAAGTAATATAAAGCCTCCTGTGCGGGAATTATCAATAACCAAGTTTAGCACGAACCCGCTTTAGAACATCGTCAGCTACCATTTGCGCTTTCTCCACCCCAATAAATAAGGCACTCTCAATCTCGTGGAGGTCATCCATATAATGATTATAGATTTCGCGTTGCTTGGCAAATTTTGTGACGATCAACTCATATAATGCTTGTTTTGCAGTGCCATAACCATAACCGCCTTTTTCGTAATTGGTTTTCATAGCTGCTATTTCCTCTACGGAAGCCAATAAGCTATAAATTGCAAAACAGTTGCAGGTCTTCCAATCTTTTGGATCTTCAAGCGGTGTGCTGTCGGTTTGAATGGACATGATTTGCTTGCGCAATTGTTTGTCGTTCAAAAAAATATCGATGATGTTGCCTTTGCTCTTGCTCATCTTTTCACCATCAGTTCCAGGAACGAGCATTGTGTTTTCCTGAATTTTAGCTTCTGGAATCACAAAAGTTTCGCCCATTTTAGCATGAAATCGCGTGGCAACATCGCGCGTCATTTCAATGTGTTGCAATTGATCTTTTCCAACAGGAATAATTTCGGCATCATACAATAAAATATCCGCGGCCATCAGCATAGGATAGGTAAACAAACCTGCGTTGACATCTTCCAATCGATCAGCTTTGTCCTTAAAACTATGCGCGAGCGTTAACCGTTGGTAAGGAAAAAAACAGCTTAAATACCAAGTCAATTCCGCGGTTTGAGGAACATCACTTTGCCTGTAGAATACCGTTTTATCAACATCCAAACCAAAAGCCAACCATACAGCGGCTGTGGAATAGGTGTTGTGCCTCAACGTGTCAGCATCCTTAATCTGTGTGAGCGAATGCATATCTGCAATAAACAAAAACGAATCGTTTTCCTCGTCATTTGCCATCTCAATGGCTGGGATTATGGCACCAAGTATATTTCCTAAATGTGGAGTGCCTGTGCTTTGTATGCCTGTAAGTATTCTTGCCATGTTCACTTCCCACGAAAGTGGGAATCTCGTTTTAATTAAACAAAATTCAATTCAGACAAAGGTAATTTTTTTACAACAATAGCTCAATTAATTTGACTAGTTTTGAATACTATGAAGTGCCATGACTAAATTAACATACCAATTTATAATTTAGAAAGACATTCCATACGAATAATAAAAACCCCCTTAAAACAAATGAAGTTTATCAAATACCCTTTTTGGTTTTTATACCGTATTTGGTTTTATATCTTGGTTACCGTACCCATCATTATTTTACTGCCTTTGCTATTGATTTCTATTTTAAAGGAAGAATGGTATCCTATGTTTTTCAAATTGGCGCGTTTTTGGGCTTCGATAATATTGGTGGGAATGGGTTTTCGTTGGTATATTAAACGCGAACAGGTTCCGGAGCAACATAAAAGCTATATGTTTGTTGCAAATCACACCTCCATGGCAGATATTATGCTGATGTTGGTGAGTGTAAAAAATCCGTTTGTATTTGTTGGGAAGAAAGAGTTGGCCAAAATCCCGCTGTTTGGATTTTTTTATAAACGGACCTGTATTTTGGTGGATCGAAGTTCTGAACAGAGCAGAAAAGCGGTGTTTTTAAGAGCGCAAAAACGGTTGAAACAAGGTGTAAGTATTTGCATTTTTCCCGAAGGTGGCGTTCCAGAAGAATACCTTGAGCTAGATGAATTTAAAGATGGTGCTTTCCGTTTGGCCATCAATCATCACATTCCCATTGTTCCGTTGACGTTTGCCGACAACAAAAAACGGTTATCCTATACGTTTTTTAGTGGTGGTCCCGGTAGAATGCGTGTTAAAGTGCACCGATTCCTATCTACCGAGAATTTGACAATTGCCGATACAAAGGCTTTGAATCAAAAAGCACGAAGCATCATATTGGAGCAGTTGATGGCCTCCCATAAAAACTGAAAAGCCGCTCCTGGCACGGAGCAGCTTTCCAACATCATTGCTAGTTTGCAATAACTATCTAACCAACTAAAAAAACCTAAAACTTATAACTTAAACCTGTATACACTCCAATAAAGAAAGGTTGAAAATCGCCCGAACTATTACTGAACGTGTTTATTTGATACTTGAACGTTGGTTCAAGATTCACTTTTATTTTATCTGATATGTTATAGTTGATGCCCAATCCGAAATTGGCACTATAACTCATGTTATTGATATTATTGGCTTCTCCAATATTGGTTTCGGTACCATTGACCACCGAGTAAATTTCATTTTCATCTACTATAAAGGTGCTAAACCCTCCAATAACGTTCACGCCAAACTTGGTGTTGATAACCGCGTATTCCATCTCTAAAGGCACTTCAATAAAACCAAAGCGTTGGTTAATGGAACCGCTAGATTTCGAATTTATGATTTCAGGAGTAATACTTCTATTGAAGGATACGGTACTCAAAAAAATCATATTTTCAGAACTACTGTTCATATCTACGTTTGTTAAATGAGTGCGCTCTGTATTGGAAGTTGCAAAATTGGAGGCTTCAATATTTCTAAATGCAATTACATTATTGGTGCTGTAGCCCATATTTACTTTGTTGATTCCAGCTCTCACTTTTAGTTTTTCATTGATTGCATAACTCCCACCTACACCATAACTCACAGTTACTTCACTACTATTTGCGTTATCAACAAATTGTTCATCAAGCGTAGAGCCTTTGCCAAGCGAATTAAAATAAACAGGCGCCACATTTGGTGAAATGCTCCACCTGTTTAGTTTTTTCTCTTTTTCATCTTTTGTATTGGCTTCTGCAATGGCATCTTCAATGGTTTTTTCTTCTGTCAATGCTTCTTTTATGGATTCCTGTGAAATCACATCGTCTTTGTCAGAAGGATTGTCAGTCACGGCAGAATTGACATCGTTTTTAGAATCGTTGATGAGCCTATTTAGGTCTGAAGCTTCCTTTTCCCGATTATCATCCTTATTAGATAAATTCTTTTGATTGGCATTGTCAGTAGTTACAACGGCATCTTTGGAACTGCCTAAATTGTTATTTTGAACAATTTTGGAATTGCCGTTGGTGATTTTTGAACCATTATTCTCTTTGCCATTCTTATCGGAATTGTTTACAACTCTATTTTGACCTGCATCGGAAACATTGTAGTTATTTTGATTGCCGTTGGATGTTTCGGTTGATGGGTTTCGGGATATTTCATCTTGTATAGATCCATCTTCATTTGCAATTGTTGAAGAATTATCAGTTTGATTTATGTACCCATCAGAAATATTGGAATTGGAATTTGAGGCATCCTTTGTATCTGATGATTGTATTTCTGTATCCACCACAGAGTTTGGAGCACTAGAGTTGGTATCGTTGGGCAATAATTGAATTCCAACCGTCAAAAGCAATGCTACTACCGCAGCAACACCTGCCAATTTCCACCACAATGGTATGACTCTTCGCTTACGCTTGTCTTTATGCAATCGATCGTGAATAGTATCCCAAACTGCGTTCTTTGGAGTCACCTCAAAATCTTTGAGTTTCTCCTGAAACAGTCGGTCTATATGTTTTTTATCACTCATTATAACATCTGCGAGTTTGAACCCGCTTTGTATTTTTCTATTTTTTCTTTTAAAATCAAACGCGCCCTTGCAAGGTTCGATTTTGAGGTTCCGGTTGAAATCTCGAGCATGTCTGCGATTTCTTTATGCGAATAGTCATCCAAAACATACAAGTTGAACACCAATCGGTAACGGTCTGGCAATTCTTGGATGATCTGCAACAAATAATCGAGGTTGATGTTATCGTTATCAATTTCGATGGAAACATCTTCAATCTGATCTTCGTTCACTATATCAAAAACCCCAACACTTCTGTAACGCTGAAGGGCGGTATTAACGGTTATCCGTTTCATCCAGCCTTCCAAAGAGCCCTTATTATTATACTGTGCAATCTTTTTAAAGATAGTCACAAACGCATCTTGCAGATTGTCTTCAGCTTCTGCATGGTTTCGCGAATACTTTAAGCTGAGCGAAAACAACTTACTTGCGTAGAGTTTATATAGTTGGCTTTGAGCTTTAGCATCGTTTTTTTTACATTGTTCTATGAGTTGTTCTAAACTCAAATGCGTTTTAGGGTTTTATATTTTAATTACTAATCTCTTTAGTCCACAACAGGAACTTCTACAATGTAATACATATCATTACCGTTTTCATCCTCGCCTTGCCAAAATCTAAATATATAAGTACCATCGCTCGTCACCTTGAAATTAAAGGAGACATCTACCAATTCATCCTCAAAGATTTCACAACCTTGATTGGGATATACTGAATTGATTATCGCAACGGTTCGATTGTTGAGCTCGCTGGCATAATAAAAATCATAGAAAAAATGGCAACCGGAAGGTCTAAAATATGAAACCGAAATTTCATAGGTTTCACCAAGTGTGAACTCTGCTGGAATTACAACACTTTCAATAGGTAATATTTCAGTGTAAAAATTAGTTGCACTATCATCATCGATGCTACAAGAAACCAATGATAAGGTTAGAAGGCATAATAAAAATAATCGTTTCATCTTTTGCTATTTATTTTTTTAAAGGGACAGTTAGAATGCTTTTACAATAATTTTGGATAATTCAAAAGAATGTTAAAGTCATTTCAATATTATAAAAATCGATTTAGGAGCTGTCCTTAATGCAATTTGTAGATGCAAAAATTATGAAAAGGTTGCGTCGAAAAACTAAAAATCCCGAAATTATTTTTTCGGGATTTGTATAAATTATTCACCAGAGGAAGATGCTTTGGCTATTTTTCTTACTTTTTGCTCAAGTTCATCCATAAGCTCTGGATTGTCTTTTATGAGCGCTTTCACAGCATCTCGGCCTTGACCCAATTTTGTGTCTTCATAACTAAACCATGAACCGCTTTTTTTGATGATTTCATTTTCAACGGCAATGTCTAACACCTCACCAACTTTTGAAATGCCTTCCCCATACATAATATCAAATTCGGCAGTTTTAAAGGGCGGAGCTACCTTGTTTTTTACAACTTTAACTCTTGTTTTGTTACCTGTAACGTTACCGTCGGTTTCTTTGATTTGCGTAGAGCGTCTAATATCCAATCGTACAGATGCATAAAATTTAAGGGCATTTCCTCCAGTGGTCGTTTCAGGATTTCCGAACATGACACCAATTTTTTCACGTAATTGGTTGATGAAAATAACAGTGCAATTAGTTTTACTGATTGAGCCCGTAAGCTTTCGCAATGCTTGAGACATCAATCGGGCATGTAATCCCATTTTTGAATCGCCCATTTCGCCTTCAATTTCGCTTTTTGGTGTCAATGCAGCTACAGAATCAATAACTACAATATCTATCGCGCCAGAGCGTATTAAATTATCCGTAATTTCCAAGGCCTGCTCTCCATTATCAGGTTGTGATATGATTAAATTGGCAATATCAACGCCTAACTTTTCTGCATATCCTCTATCAAATGCATGTTCCGCATCAATAAAGGCTGCAATACCTCCTGCTTTTTGGGCCTCAGCTATGGCATGTAAGGTTAAAGTGGTTTTTCCAGAAGATTCAGGGCCATAAATTTCTATAACTCTTCCACGAGGATAGCCACCAACTCCTAAAGCTATATCCAGTCCTAAAGAACCTGAAGAAATTGCTTCAACATCAACGACCGCTTGGTCGCTCATTTTCATTACTGTTCCTTTGCCATATGCCTTGTCTAACTTATCTAAAGTAAGCTGCAAGGCTTTTAATTTTGCATCTTTTTCACTACTCATTTTATTGTCCTTTTTCTATCGTTAATTCAGGCTAAAATACGACATCTTTTAATTTTTTCAATGGCAGGACGCAACCTTTTTATAGTTTTTGCATCTACCTAATAAGATTGGGAAATCTTGCTATGAAATCTGTTGTTTAGAAAGACAACGCCTTTCATCTGAATCATAAACCTAAACAGTTTGGACGGATGAAATTTTAAAAGAAAAATATATTTAATAACGTATTGGGTGTTTCAGCTGCTGTTAATATCAATGGCAATTGTTAAGCCGATGAAGGCTAACGCGAAATGTATTTCTTATCATTTAAAAAATATTAGACGCGTTAGCCTTAATAAAAAGCACTTTGGATCATCCAAAGTGCTTTTTTAGTATAAATATTTTTGTGATAGTCATTTCATCGGTACTGCCAACTGGATAATGAACACTGCCAACTTTTTTCTTACCTTTGCCGCACTTTAACCTTAAACAAGTAGTATAGCATGCAACTGTACAATACATTAAGCGCTAAAGAAAGGGCCGAACTTATTGAGCAGGCGGGTAAAGACCGCTTGACGATCTCTTTCTATGCCTACGCCAAAATTGGCAATCCAGAACTTTTTAGAAATCATCTATTCCTTGCCTGGAATGCCCTCGATGTATTGGGCCGAATTTATATCGCTCATGAAGGGATCAATGCACAATTATCAATCCCCGCAGATAATTTTGAAGAGTATAAAACGCATCTCGATAGTATTACTTTTTTAGAAAATGTACGACTAAATATTGCCATTGAGCATGACAACTTTGCGTTTCTGAAGTTGAAAGTCAAGGTGCGTGACAAAATTGTAGCCGATGGTCTGAATGATGATACCTTCGATGTTACCAATAAAGGAATTCATGTGGATGCTCAAAAGTTCAATGAACTTATTGAAGATGAAAACACAATTTTGGTGGATATGCGCAATCATTATGAAAGCGAAATAGGCCATTTTAAAAATGCCATAACACCAGATGTAGACACCTTTAGAGAATCTTTAGATCTTATTGAGAAAGATCTGGAAGCCCATAAGGAAGACAAAAATTTAGTCATGTATTGTACGGGTGGCATCCGTTGCGAGAAGGCCAGCGCCTATTATAAACATAAGGGCTTTAAAAATGTCTATCAGCTTGAAGGTGGCATTATTAATTATGTTAGACAAGTGGATGCCAATGGCTTGGAAAATAAATTCATTGGAAAGAATTTTGTATTTGACCAGCGTCGGTCAGAGCGCATTTCTGATGATGTAATTGCACACTGCCATCAATGTGGAAATCCGGCAGATATGCATATCAATTGTGCGAATGATGGGTGTCACTTGCTTTTTATTCAATGTGAAGATTGCAAGAAA
>JBGSXJ010000332.1:0-2016 GCA_041751535.1 Aquaticitalea sp. | reverse complement strand
AAACCAAGAATAAATCAAGAAATTAATTCCGTTAATTTTATTATAATATTAAAAGTCCTAACACAAAATGTTAGGACTTTTTCATTACATTTATTTTATGAATATAGAAGAAATTTACACCTATTTTAAGCAATGCAGTTCAGTTTGTACAGATACTCGCAATATAGAATTCAACGCTTTATTTTTTGCCTTGAAAGGTGATAATTTCAATGGAAATACTTTCGCACAACAAGCTCTGGAAAAAGGCGCCAAATACTCCATTGTTGATGAACAAGAATATGTTTCAGATCGTTGTTTTTTAGTTGAGAACGCTTTGCGCACATTACAGGAATTGGCCACTTATCATAGAGACCAACTTCTGATTCCAGTCATTGCGCTTACGGGCAGCAATGGCAAAACAACTACAAAGGAATTGATCAATGTTGTGTTATCCAAAAAATTCAACACTCTTGCAACCCAAGGAAATCTGAACAATCATATAGGCGTACCATTGACGCTCTTACGGATGACCGAAAAAACCGATATCGCCATTATTGAAATGGGTGCCAACCATCCTAAGGAGATAGAGTTATTATGCACGATCGCACAACCTGATTACGGATTGATTACCAATTTTGGAAAAGCACATCTCGAAGGATTTGGAAGTGTAGAAGGCATCATCAAATCCAAATCTGAACTTTACGATTATATAAAAGCACATCAAAAAACCATTTTTGTGAATGAAAATGATGAGATACAGGTCAAACAAACACTAAAATATGATAATGTTTATAATTTTGGCTTGATGACTTCCGTGGACGCAGCTGTAGAAATTGTAAGCTCACAACCCCATGTGGTACTTAAATATAATGATGTCACTATCAAAAGTCAACTCACAGGCATTTATAACTTTAATAATATTGCTGCTGCGATTGGTGTAGGCTCTTTTTTTAAAGTTGAATCCAATGATATCGTATCGGCAATCGAGAGCTACCACCCTACCAACCACCGATCTCAGATTATTGAAAAAGGCAACAATACCATTATTATGGATGCCTATAATGCCAATCCTACGAGCATGATGGCTGCACTCGAAAATTTTAAGCAATTGGAAAAAGGAAATAAAGTAATGGTCTTGGGCGACATGTTTGAATTGGGGGACAGTGCCGAAATTGAACATCAGGAAATTGTCAATTACCTTGAAAGTAATGCCATTGGTAAAGCCTTCCTTATCGGAAAGAATTTTTACAACACCAGAACCAATGGTGCAGATATCACTACATTTGAAACCTTTGAAGAGTTAAAACTGCAGCTCGAAGACCATCCTTTAGAAAATAAATTGTTATTAATCAAAGGGTCTCGGGGCATGGCGCTGGAACGAATTTTAGACTTGATTTAAAATATCCCCAATTCTGTGGTGAACACCATAGTGATGTGAGTAGGATAAATGATTTAAAAAACTGTAAAGACATCAAAGAATCTTTTGGTATTAATACATAAAAATGGTGCTCAACAGAGCGGAAAACTAATTTCTAGACAATATTATTCGTATAATTATTTAAAAAAACCTGCCTTATCGGCGGGGCTTTTTATTTATAGGATAAAGCAACTACATGAGAAATGCCATCTGTCATATAGGGATAAAAATAAGAGGAGTGCAAAAAGGAGGAAAAACGACCCGTGTGGTCCTTGGTGTGGTCCTTTTCAAAAAAAGGAGCGCCAACTACTTTTACATAATTGGCGCTTACATCCTTTATTGTCAATTTGTTGATGTGGTCCATACTGGATTCGAACCAGTGACTTCCACGTTGTCGACGTGACACTCTGAACCAACTGAGTTAATGGACCTATTGGTTATCAAAAAAGTTCACACAAATGTATGAACTTTTTCTCTAATTGTGGGCGATGAGGGGTTCGAACCCCCGACCCCCTCGGTGTAAACGAGGTGCTCTGAACCAGCTGAGCTAATCGCCCTTCGTTATCGGACTGCAAATATAAATTAGTTTTCGGTATCGCAAAAGGTTTTTTGAAAAAATA
>JBGSXJ010000331.1:0-5257 GCA_041751535.1 Aquaticitalea sp. | reverse complement strand
GTATTTATTTTGATGGTTTTCATCTTGACTGTTGATGGAGATAAAATCATCTTCTTCTTCACTCGCTATACCACAAACAATATTTCTATTTGTTAATGTTTGAATGAATTTAATATTGGCATATACATCTAATTTTTGCTGTTCCTCTCCTTGTATGTTGGTGTCTCCGGCCGTACCAATAATATCTACCAAACCAGCCTTGTTGACTTCATGATTGACGACTTTAGCGGCCAATCGGATGGAATTTATGAGTCGGGATAATTCTCCGGAGGAATATTTAAAAGCGACTTGGTGTTCAATGATGAATTCTCCCAAAGTTTGATTTTTTCTCGACATGAAGCGTTTTTAATTTGTTTCTGCAAATATCGTATTTTTTAGAAAACTACAACGTTTTCGCTCGGATTTAATCTTTTAATATCTTAAAGTTTAAACTATATTTACCCAAACTTTTACCCATGAATTTCTCGATTCGGCACTCGACCAAAGACGATATGCCACAAGTGCTAAACCTGATAAGGGAACTGGCTATTTTTGAAAAAGAACCCGACGCTGTTGAAGTGACGGTGAAGGACTTGGAAGAAAATGGTTTTTCAGAACATCCCAAATTCACGTGTTTTGTTGCAGAAATCAATGGATCTATTGAAGGCATTGCCTTGGTCTACAACCGATTTTCAACTTGGAAAGGAAATGTGCTTCATTTGGAAGATTTGGTGGTAAGACAACAAATGCGAGGCACCGGAATGGGTACTGCATTGCTTGATGAAGTTGTGAAATTTGGACATCAACTTGGAGTCAAACGCATCAGTTGGGAAGTTTTGGACTGGAATGAACCAGCAATTGTCTTTTATGAGAAAAAAGGTGCCGAAGTCAAACGTGATTGGAATGTGGTGCACTTAAACGAATCAGGTATTAAAAACTATATATCAACATTATAAAATGCAAGTATTCAAATTTGGAGGCGCATCAGTAAAGGATGCCAATGGAGTTAAAAACGTTGTAAACGTATTGCGGACAGTAGGTTATAAAAACACATTGATCGTGGTGTCTGCCATGGGAAAAACAACCAATGCCATTGAAGTGGTCATCAATAACTATTTCAATAATACCAGCGAGTTGCAAAGCTCATTGCAAGAAGTTAAAAAGCATCATAACGAAATTTTGTTGGATTTATTCGAGAATGAAAACCATACTGTTTTTAAGCGAGTTTCCAGTCTGTTCGATGAATTGAGAAGTTTTTTCGATCGCAATAAATCACCGGATTATAACTTTGTGTACGATCAGTCCATTGGTTATGGCGAACTGGTTTCAACGGTGATCATCAGTGAATATTTAAATGAGATCGGACTAACCAATAATTGGATAGACGTTCGAGAATTTATCAAAACCGATAATTATTATCGAAGGGCAAACGTCAATTGGGAAATGACGCAGCAACAAATTTCTTCAAAGTTTGACAAAAACCACCTAAATATCACTCAAGGATTTTTGGGAAGTGACGACAATAACTTCACAACCACTTTGGGACGGGAAGGAAGTGATTACACCGCGGCGATTTTTGCCTATTGTTTAAGTGCCGCAAGTGTCACTATTTGGAAGGATGTGCCTGGCGTATTAAATGCCGACCCAAGGTATTTTGAACATGCACAATTGCTCAATAAAATCTCCTACACGGAGGCCATAGAGTTAGCTTTTTATGGAGCTACCGTGATTCACCCCAAAACGCTTCAGCCGTTGCAAGGGAAAGAGATTCCGTTATTTGTTAAATCATTTTTAAGCCCTGAAAACCCCGGGACTATGGTTGCCAGAGGTATGGGAATAGAGCCCAATATTCCATGTTTTATAGTAAAGAAGAATCAAGTACTGATCTCTTTGTCATCCTTGGATTTTTCATACATTGTTGAAGAAAACTTTAGTGAGATATTTAAATTGCTTCATTTGTATAAAATGAAGGTAGATATGATTCAAAATTCAGCCATTAGTTTTTCTGTATGTGTGGACAATATTTACAACAATCTCGAAAGCCTGCTTCAACATCTAAAGGCAAAATTTAAAGTCACCTGTCATGAGAACGTATCCCTTTATACCATAAGACATTATAATATTAATGCCATCGCTCAATTGGAACAAGGAAAAACCGTTTATTTAAAACAATTGACACAAGAAACCGTTCAAATGGTGACTAACTAACATTTTATTACTTTTGTAAGTATGACCAACCAACCAGATCCAGGTTTAGTTACCGCCAAAGAAGTTGCCAAAGCGATTCATACTGATAAGTATGGTGTCTTTGGAACGTTTAGTGGTTGGATACTTATGAAGCTGCTAAAAATATCGACGCTCAATAAAATTTACAATCGCAACAAGCATTTAAAGGATGTTGAGTTTTTAGACGCTATTTTGGAAGATTTTCATATTAAGTTCGAAATTCCCGCAGAAGATTTTAAACGCCTTCCAAAAGATGGTGCTTACATCACTATTTCCAATCATCCACTTGGTGGCATCGATGGGATTTTGCTGTTGAAACTCATGGTGGAGCAACGAAGCGATTTTAAAATCATTGCCAATTTTTTGCTGCATCGTATTGAACCTTTGAAACCTTACATAATGCCTGTCAACCCGTTTGATGATCATAAGGAGGTAAAATCAAGTGTTTCGGGTTTTAAAAATGCCATTCTGCATCTGCGCGAAGGGCATCCTTTGGGCATCTTTCCTGCTGGTGAAGTGTCAACTTACAAAGATGGAAAACTGGTTATTGATAAGCCTTGGGAGGAAGCGGCCATGAAGCTCATTCAGAAAGCGGATGTTCCTGTAGTGCCTATTTATTTTCATGCCAAGAACAGCAAATTGTTTTATAAGCTTTCAAAAATCAGTGATAAATTCAGGACCGCAAAATTACCATCTGAATTATTGACACAAAAGCGAAGGACTATCAAAGTGAGAATTGGCAGACCTTTGTCAGTTACGGACCAGAAAGAATACCCAAACCTTCCGGAATTCACCGAATTTTTAAGAAAAAAAACCTATATGCTTTCTAATTCCTTTGACAAAAAAGGCAATATATTGAGCAATTTTTCTTCCACATTAAAAGTGCCCAAAACAGTAAAAAATGTCGTCACATCAGTCAGTGTAGAACTCATGACACAAGAAGTCGATAAGTTGCGAAAAAGTGATGCTAGGCTCCTTCAGAGTAAAAATTATGAAGTCTTTTTTACAGATTCGAAGTCTATTCCGAATATTTTGACTGAAATAGGACGTCTTCGAGAAATCACCTTTAGGGAAGTAGGCGAAGGCACCAATGAAGCTATTGATTTGGATGTTTTTGACGAGTATTACCACCATATGTTCCTTTGGGACAACGACACACAAAAACTGGCTGGAGCTTACCGTATGGGATTGGGTTCGAAGATCTTTGCAAAATATGGTATTGATGGTTTTTATCTTCAAGATTTGTTCAGATTTGAGCCAGAACTTTATAAGATGATGAGCGAATCCATAGAAATGGGGCGTGCGTTTATCATCAGTGAATATCAACTAAAGCCAATGCCATTGTTTTTGCTTTGGAAAGGAATTGTGCACACCACACTGCGTTATCCGGAACATAAATATCTCATTGGAGGCGTAACAATCAGTGATAAATTTACCAATTTCTCAAAATCGTTGATGATTGAGTTTATGAAGTCCAATTATTACGACCCGTATGTTGCGCAATACGTACATCCGAAAAAGGAATTTAAGGTAAAACTCAAAGATGCCGATAAGGATTTTGTGTTTGACGAAACCGAAGCCGATTTGATGAAATTCGATAGAATCATTGATGAACTGGAACCAGGCACTTTGCGCCTTCCTGTGTTGATCAAAAAATACATTAAGCAGAATGCCAAAGTAGTCGCCTTTAATGTCGACCCTCTATTTAACAATGCCGTGGATGGATTGATGTACATTCGCATTGCCGACTTGCCAGAAAGCACCGTAAAACCAGTTATGGAAGAGTTCCAAGCCGAGATGGAACGGAAATTTGCGGATAATGCCGAAAATTAAATCCGTTTTACTTTTATGTATGGTGCTCTTTGCGCTGCACTCCATGAGTTCCCAATCCTTAAAAGGTGTGGTGTTGGATGCTAAATCGAATGCGCCTATTGAAAGTGCCTCTGTTTATTTTGATGGTACCACCATAGGAACATCAACCAATGCCCAAGGCGAATTTAAGATCAACCACGTGGAAGGTGTCACAGCACCTTTAATCATTTCTTTTTTGGGATATCAAAGAGCGATAGTGAACAATTACAATTCCAATAAATTTTATAAGGTGCTCTTGCACGAAGATTTGAATACTTTGGATGAAGTTTTCATCTATGCTGATGATGGCATGTCAAAAGCAGAAAAGTTAAAACAGTTTAGACGCGAATTTTTGGGAACTTCCGACAACGGGAAAGCCTGCACAATCTTAAACGAATCAGATTTGATCTTGCGGTTCAATGCAGCCAAAAAGCAGTTAACCGCCAGTGCCCGAAGACCAATAATGGTGCAGAATGATAATTTGGAATATCTGATCAGTTTTGACATGCAGGATTTTACAATAGATTACAATTATGTGGATTTGCTACAGAATCATTTCAGAATTCGTTCTGTGATTTATCTCGGAACCACTTTTTATACGGATCAATACACTTTAAATAGAAAAAAAACCATCAAGAAACGCGATAAAGCCTATGAGGGTTCGCACCTTCATTTCATGAGAGCCTTGTCCAAAAAACAACTGACAGAGAATAATTATAAAATTTTTGATGGAAGTTTTGAAGTTCCGTCTTATAAACACATTTCGGTAGAACCTATTGAGAATAGCAAGAATGTTCGAGTTACGATCGCGAAGCCACTTAATATTCTGTATGATAAAAAATTTCAATCTGTCATTCAAGACAATGGAGATTCATTTATCATTGACCAATATGGCAACTACGCGCCAATAGAAAAAGTACTGTTCGGTGGTGATTTGGGCAACCAACGCTTGGGTGATTCATTACCGTTTGATTATCAGCTATTGGAAAGTAAATGAATTAAAAAGCCGAATTGATATTGTCAATCCGGCTTTATATTTAGTTAAAACCATGGTTTTTTGCCAACTTGGTAAGTGGCGTAAAATTCTTCATCGGATTTAGTTAGATAGATAATACCTTCAATCAAACCGAGAATTCCCATGACCCAACCTGCAATTCCACAGGTTAAAATCCCTAATATTAAAGTGATGACAAGAATAATG
>JBGSXJ010000330.1:0-3729 GCA_041751535.1 Aquaticitalea sp. | reverse complement strand
TCATAGCAGTATGCAACAAACTGTTGAAACAGGCATTTGCCGTGGCCAGATCAGGGTTGAAATATGACAAAGAATATAAAAGTGTACTAGTGAAAAATTAATGGGGATTTACTTGTTTTTTAACACAGTACTTTGTTGTGGTTAGTTTTTATTGCTTAATAAGTACGTATTGTCCATTTGGAATAAGCGTATGATTAGGTGTATCTAATGTTGTTTGGTCGTAAAGACAAACCTCAATTTTTTCTGTCCCACCATCATTAACATAACGTAATATAAGCTGGCCATCTACATTGCTGTCTATTGGATGGTTTAAGTTGGCATTGATTTTGATTTCTGCTGGATTGCTATTGTCCTCGCAGTAATATGGTGGTAATCTGTGCATAAAAATCCCTCCAGCAATTTTATGTCTATACCCTGAAACAGTATTATTGATGAAATCAGCAAGTGTATTGACTATTTCCACACCATTCTCTATATATTTGTATTCTCCAACTAATAAGTCTTGATAGTTTCTATCAGGTGATATTTGATATTCTTCCTCTTTTTTTAGTTTAAATGTTATTTCTGTGTTTCCACTTGTGTATTTCCACGTACCCACAAATTTTGTCATTTCATCCGTAGTATCTTTTTCGTAGCAATTCGAATCATAGGGTGGGCAAGATCCACCTCCATCAAGAGGTTTGATTAATGACTGCGCTTTACAAGATAAAGCAGTTAAGATTAATACTAATATTATTGAATTTTTCATAATTATATCGTGTTAGTTACAAGGTTCTTCGTTTAGGTTTTCTTTATTGATTTTATTCCAGTCGGTAGGTCGATTATCGGCATCTTTATCGGCTTTGTAAATTGTCATGTTTAAGCCATATTTTGCAAACAGGCTGTAAATATGTTGCATCTGTGAGCCTATTGTGGATGTATCTTGATACAAAGGTGGACCTGTGTTGTCGTTTCTATAATCTTTTTCTAATTTATCTTCAAAATCACTTCTATCATTCTCATCATTAAAAATCTCAAGCAGTTTAAGCGCAGAGGCTTTATCATCAAAACGCATTGCGTAGTAGTTGTCTTGTGTGACCAAAATATGCGTGATTTCGGTAAGTTCTACAGTAGTGTCTGACGAGTTCTGTACTTTTTTAACAATTTGTGCTATTTTAATGATGTCTGGCCCAGAGTACATCTCATAGACCTCATCATCAGGGTGGCTGTGTGCGATCATAGCCGTGTACGGCAATGTTGTAATTTTAATCTGTCTGAAGCTATTGGGTGGATTTATAACTTGCGAAGTTTGATAGGTCCCTGTAATTGGGTTTTTGTCTATCCGAAGTCCCTTTTCTTTTTGGCCCTCATTTATTGTTAGTTGATACAACCTGTTTCTGGTTACCTCATCATCAGATACTTTTTGTTTGAGTTCCTCACAATCGTTCATTACGTCTTCATCAATTATGCCAATCGCCCCACCAGCATCGCAAGGATTTGGGTCAGGGTTAAGGTCAGCCATCCTGCCCATATTTAAGATAATTGTAAAATCATAAATATTGCCTGCGGCATCGGTATGCCCACTGTACTGTTCCCAAGAATACGCGGAAAAACTGCAACTGTTGCAATGGAACGAGGCAGGCTCGTCGGAAACAGTAAGGAAGCCACCACTGCCAGAACCACTACCCGAACTGCCTGTGCCTCCAGGGTCTGTTGTTCCGCTTCCAGGAATGTCCGGATAGGTTGCACCAGCATTTGAGCCACCTCCAGGACTTGGGCTGAAGGTTCCGGTACTAAGGTTTCCGTCGATGTTGGTCTCATCACAGGATTCTTCACTTGAAAGGCTTCTTACGGTTATCTTGCCCTCGAAGTTTTCCATTTTAGTGGCGTTGTTCTCATATTCGTATTTGATCAACGTAATTTTCTGTTCCGTTCCGTCGTCGGACAGGACAAGGTTGTGGAATACCGTTTCGCTATCGTCTGGATGATTGATTATCTTGAAGGTGTAGTTTGCCACGCCACTAGTATCTATAACCTCTAAAATGTTGTCATAGTCTATAGTTCCATTGGTATTGTTTTCTGTTGTCGTTCTGTATGCCATACCTATATCTAAACTAAAATTGTTATTAATTTTAGAGTTTAAAAGTGCCGCTTTGTTTTGGGCTTCTTTTCCGCTCAACATCCTGAAACTAACATTGGATTCATTGGAAATACTATTGTTGTGAGCATCTAGCATTTTATTTTCAAGGTCATCTTGACAATGCCAAAATAAGGACAGGCAACAAAAAGAGCTGTAGTTTTACTTTCAGAAGGTTCTTTAATCGTTTTTGTTTCATACCGTTGTTGGGTTTAAGGTTAATAATTCTAATTTAGTTTTGGTCAATTTGTTTTCAAACCGTTAATGAGTTAACAATGTTATTCGTTTAGTCATTTGTCGTTCGGTTTGGCAAAATTAACCACAACGGTTAGTATATGAAAAGTAGGCGATTTAGAAACACGAAACTTTCGGTTAAGCACAAAGTTTGATACGAGCCCAAAGCCTTGATTTAGCACTATACCTACTATTTTTTATATACATTGTTAGGCATAGTTTTTTAATATAGTCCAACCTTTCCTTTAACAGATTCAAATATTTTTTTTGAATCAAACCCAATTCCATTTTTAAAAACAAGCTCCATTTTTCTAATATTTGAAACATTTTTTGATAGGTCGCCATTAACCAAAATTAAATCGGCTTTTTTTCCAACTTCTATAGTACCCGTTTCATTTTCTATTCCTAAATAGACAGCTCCGTTTAATGTTGCCAATTTTATAGCTTCCTCAATACTGAATCCCGTTTCAGTAAGTAGTTCGATTACTCTTTGGTTCGAATAACCAGCAATTGTTCTTCCGCCTCCGGTTGGATCTGTGCCGACAGTAATTTTCCCTCCCATCGAGTGAAATTTCATCACACGCTTCATTTCTTTTTTAAAGCTAATTGTGTTTAAAGAATCTCTTTTTGTATTAGAGCGCTGATCATAAATTACCTGCATTTGATCTAACAAATAGGGAGCGAGAGCAACACTGCCGCCACCAGGGATAACTTCTCTATTTGTATATGGCTCCCTAACAACAGGTGTATAAGTTAGGGTTACATTTTTTTCGATAAGAAAATTCATTAAATCTAACAGTTTTGGGTCATTTTCATCAAGTTCATTTAGTGCTTGACTTCCATCAACACATTCATTGTCTGGCTTATTTGAAACAAAATCTGTACAAGCTGTAAAGCTGTGTTCCAAATTGTCAATACCCATTTCTGCTGCTTCTCGGTAGGTAATAGAACATAAATGACCTGTTACTTTTATATTTCTTGCGTGAGAAACTTTAATTATCTCACGCAAATCATTCTTTGTGAGGTAACTATAAGCTTTTACTGATGTGACGCCTTTATCAAACCAATAGTTTAACCAGTTTTCAATACTTTCATCACCATAGAGCGTTTGAAGTTGAGCGTAATCAAAAGGAATTTCTCTTGAAATTAGTGGTGTTGTAATATCGATAGTTGGACCTATTAAAGTTCCCTTTGTTATTAAATTTTTCACATTCAAATCCACAGTTCCTTGGTTACTACCTGCGGTTCGCATAGTTGTGACACCACCAGCTAAATACATTTGTGGAAACGTATTGGGCATAGCTGAAGAAAGGCGTTTACCTTCAACGGTTTTTGCATAGAATAAATGTTCGTGCATCATTATTAATCCGGGAATTACA
>JBGSXJ010000329.1:0-3030 GCA_041751535.1 Aquaticitalea sp. | reverse complement strand
TTTTTTCTTATTGTTAATGGCTTCTTCAAGGATGTTCACTTTAAATGTGTCACCCATTTCATTCATTGCGTCAACGTTTAAATCTGGAAATTTTCTTCCTACTAATGTCATGTATTTTTTATTTTTATGATTATTGATTATACTGCAAAGATAGTCATGAAGACAGGTGTTCATGATAGCTAACAATTATATAAACCAATAACAAAATAGGGTAAGAAAATGACGTCAAAGACATCTCCAGTTTATTAAGAATATCTCAAAATTTGAAGCGGATTGATAGCAAGTTGGTAATAAGTGGAAGTAATTTGTAATGAAATAATTTTAAGGCGTTCTCAACTCTTTTATTTTTATTCGGAATCCTGCGAACAATAACGTCATAAACGGACTTATCCAGTTAAAAAATGCATAGCCTGCATAACTGAACGTATCGACTCCCAAAACACCACTTTGATATGCGCCACACGTATTCCAAGGTACCAAAACAGAAGTCACCGTTCCGCCATCTTCCAATGTCCTTGACAGGTTTTCGGGAGCTAATCCTTTATCCTTAAAAGCTTGCGCATACATTTTTCCAGGAACAACAATTGCCAAATACTGATCACTTGCCGTAACATTCAATGCCAAACAACTTGCAACAGTACTTGCAAATAATCCGAAGGTTGTATGGAAAAGTTTCAATAGGGCCTTACTTATGGTTGCAAGCGCTCCAATGGCATCCATAATACCTCCAAACACCATGGCACAAAGGATAAGCCAAATGGTACCGAGCATTTTGCTCATGCCACCAGCAGTAAATAGGCCTTGCAACGCTTCATTTTCGGTGGGGATTGAAGATTCAACGGTAATGGCATTCATAATACCTTTATAGCCTGTGGAAAAATCAAGAGTGGTTCCGCCACCAACAGCGGTAACGATATTCGGCTGAAAGATCAATGCTGCCAATCCTCCTAAAAGCGTACCTACCAATAAAGCAATAAGCGGAGGCGTTTTTTTGACAATTAGAACGATTACAATCACCGGAACCAAAAACAACCATGGACTCACATTTATTGAGGATTGTATAGCTTGAAGAATCTCTTGTGTATCTGCAGCACCTTTTGGCTCTAGGTTTAGTCCGATGATTATAAAGATGATCAAAGTAATGGTCACTGTAGGGATCGTCGTATACAGCATGTAACGGATGTGGGTAAATAAATCGGTCCCAGCCATGGCAGGAGCCAAATTGGTGGTATCGCTCATCGGTGAAATTTTATCACCAAAATAAGCCCCAGAAATGACCGCACCAGCCGTCATTCCCAATGGAACACCCAATGCTTCTGCAATTCCAATTAACGCGATACCGACTGTTGCAGAAGTGGTCCAGCTGCTACCTGTGGCTACCGAGATGACAGCACAAATAATGACACAGGCCGCTAAAAATATGGTCGGATTTAAAACTTGCAATCCATAATAAATCATCGTAGGTATGATGCCACTAATGAGCCATGTTCCGGCAAGCGCGCCAACCATTAACAAAATAAGAATAGCCCCAGCAGTGGACTTAATGTTATCTGCCACCTCGTCCATCATCTGCTCAAACTTCACTTTGTTAAAAAAGCCAACAATCGCAGCGACACCACCACCCAGCAATAAAATGAATTGATTGGAACCCGATAAGGCTTCGTCACCAAAAGTAAATACATTGTAAGCCAACATGGCTACCAATACAACAACAGGAATCAATGCCTCCCAAATATTCAATTCCCTATTTTCAACAATAGGTTCGTCCTGTGGCAGTTTTGGTTTGATGTCTTTACTTTCCATTAAAAATATGATTAGTTTTTTAGAAATGTAATGTTACGATTTTAGAACAACCTTTGCAAATGGAATCAAAAAAGCCAAAAGAATTCTTTTGGCTTTCATTTCTTATCATCTTAAAGTGACGTAGAACTAGAAGTTTTTAGTACGTTAAGTTCTTCCATACATTGTTTCATCATTTGATAAGTTCGTTCAATATCATCATCCAATCCAATTGAAAAACGGATCAGGCCATCACTCAATCCCATTTCTTTTTGTTCGTCTTCAGGTATTTCCGAAGAAGTTGAACTTCCCGGCGCACTGAATAAGGTTTTGTAAAAGCCTAAACTCACGGCTAAATAGCCAAGGTTGCGCTTTTGCATTAGTTCCATCAATTCATTAGCCTTGTCCAAAGTACCAACATCAATGGTGAGCATCCCACCAAAACCATATTGGTTATTCATCATGGATTTAAATAGTTCATGCGATGGATGTGAAGGCAATCCTGGGTACACGGTTTTCAGGCCAGCGGCTTCAAATTTTTTGGCCAAAAAGAGTCCGTTTTTGCTGTGCTGCTGCATTCGGATGTGCAAGGTTCTCAAATTTTTCAATACAGAGGCGGCTCGCAAACTATCCATCGTAGCGCCGAGCAACATACAAGCGCCATCGTTGACATTGCGCAAATCGTTGATAAAATCCTGTGTACCGCAAACAACACCTCCAACAGTATCGCTACTGCCATTGATGAATTTGGTCAAACTGTGTATAACTATATCAGCACCCATTTGGATAGGAGAGATGCTCAATGGCGAAAAGGTATTATCAACCACCAATTTGACACCGTATTTTTTGGCCAAAAGTGCCAAACCTTTAAGATCGGCAACCTCCAGCAGAGGATTGCTGACCGATTCGCAGAAAATGATTTTAGTGTTTTTAGTAATCGCAGCTTCAACGGCATCGAGTTTCGTGATATCTACAAAGGAAGTTTTGATATTCAATCGTGGCGTGAAATTCTTCAAAAAGGCATAGGTGCCTCCGTAGATAGTCCGGCTGCTTACCACATGATCTCCTGCACCACACAACTGCAGTATCACTGGTGTAATCGCTCCCATACCAGAAGCGGTAACGTTTGCGGTTTCTGTTCCTTCCATTGCTGCCAAGGATTCTCCCAGATACAAATTGGAAGGTGACGAATGCCGGGAATACAGATAACAACCATCGGCATTACCTTCAAACGTATCAAACATAGTTTTT
>JBGSXJ010000328.1:0-11806 GCA_041751535.1 Aquaticitalea sp. | reverse complement strand
ACTATACCAATAGCCTTCTTGATTGGTAGAGAACAAAAATAATTTTTCCTTGAAATTGACAATCACCGGATCGGCCGTGGCGCGATGTTTTCCTTGTGCCGAAAATCGTTCAAACGGTGTGTATCCATAATCGATATTGATAGGATTACAATAGGTTTTTTGCTGGGCCTGCACTTGAATCGTTATCAATAGAATCAAGCAACAACTAATGCATTTTAAGCTATTTGTATGCGTCATGATTAAAGGTGTTTTAATTGATTGGGACAAGGCTAATGGCCGTTCCGCCGCCACTTGTCAAGCTTAATTTCAATTTGGATTTATTGGTGAAGGTTTCTGTCTTTATTTCATAACTCTTTGGATTATTTTTCCAATGCGCGTCTTTTCCATCTTTGTAAATTAACGCTTTATACTTTTTATTTGGCGATAGAAAATCTAAAATGATTTCGGTAGTTCTTGGATTTTCATCTGTAATTGCTCCAAGAAACCAACTTTCAGAGTTTTTATCTTTTCGGGCAACGGTCAAATAATCGCCTGGTTCAGCTTCTAGATATTTGGATGCTTGCCAATCTGCTGGCACGTCTTTGATAAATTGAAAGGCATCCAAATGCTTCTCATAATTCTCTGGTAAATCGGCAGCCATTTGCAATGGTGAGTACATAGTAACATATAGAGCCAATTGCTTTGCCAATGTTGTATGCACCTGTTCGGTTTTTTTAGGATCGTAAGCACTCATTTTAATTTCAAAAATCCCTGGGGTGTAATCCATTGGGCCACCTAGGAGTCTTGTAAAAGGCAAAACGGTTTCGTGAAATGGTAGATTACCATTGCTCCACGCATTGAACTCGTTGCCACGAGCTGCTTCAGCGGCAATATAATTGGGATAGGTTCTGTGATAACCTGTTGGACGTGTGCTTTCATGTGAATTCACCATCAATTGATTATCAGCCATTCGTTCCGCTACAAAATTGAAATGATTGACCATCGTTTGTCCGTCGTGATATTCACCACGAGGAATGATTCTGCCCACATAACCAGTTTTTACTGCAGGGTATTCGTATTTTTTCATCAAATCCATGGCTCTGTCCAAATGACGCTCATAATTTGCCACAGAACCAGAAGTCTCATGGTGCATTATCACTTTGACACCTTTTGATTTCGCGTATTCGTGTACTTCTTCAATATCAAAATCCGGATAAGGTGTGGTGAAATCGAAAACATCTTCTTTCCAGTTACCAAACCAATCTTCCCACCCAACATTCCATCCTTCAACCAAAATCCCATCAAACCCGTGTTTGGCCGCGAAATCAATATATTTCTTTGTATTCTCGGTGGTTGCTCCATGTTTTCCGCTGGCTATCAATTCGCCACCTGCATTTTGAGCGTTTTGGCTTCCTGCATAATCCCAAGTGGAAACCCCTACGTGCATTTCCCACCATATTCCGACATATTTCATAGGTTTAATCCACGAGGTGTCTTCGATTTTACTGGGTTCATTAAGATTTAAAATCATTTTGGAAGCCACAATATCCCGTGCGTCATCGCTTACCATAATAGTTCTCCAAGGGGTTACAGTTGGTGTCCTTAAATAAGCTTTGTCGCCAATGGCATTCGGTGTCAAATTGGCTTCCAATTCAAACGTATTCACATCAACATCCAAATGCATCACAGGATAATTGACCACAGCGGCTTCAAAAATGTTGATGTACAATCCATCTTCAGATTTCATCATCAATGGCGATTGCACTCTATATCGACTTTCAATGGATTTTAATCCTATACCATTGTTTAAATCGATTTTGGTATTGTCAATTTCGGATAATTTTGTTTCGTTGTAATTGTATTCTTGACTGTCATAGTCGCCCGGAATCCAAAAGGTTTTGTGATTTCCTGTAAGGTTAAACTCGGTAGTTTCATCAGAAACTACAAAATAATTCACACGTTTCTGAAACGGAAATTCATATCTAAAAGCAACGCCTTCATCATACACTTTAAAAACAATCGTCAACTGTTGATTGGTTTCCTTCTGTGTCAACTGGAACGTGACTTGATTGTAATGATTACGAATGGATGCTTCTTCACCTAAAACAGGATTCCAACTTTCATCAAATGTCGATAGTTCTGTATTCGTAATGCTGAAATTTTCCGTAAGTGCTTTTTGATCCTTCAAAGAAATGCCCATTTTACTTGGCTTAACAATTGTTTTGCCTTTATATGAGACTTGATAAACAGGGTGCCCTTGATTGTTCAAAGAAAAATCAAGCGTAATATTTTTTGATGGCGACTGAATTTGTTGTGCCACTACCATTTGTAGTGAACAACAGAGAAATAATGTGATTAGTTTTTTCATTTGATATTTTTTTTTGAACCATTAAGACATTAAGGGAATTAAGTTTATTAGTTTGGTACTCTTAATGTTTCTTAATTTCTTAATGGTTTTTTAATTACTTCATTAACTCAAATTGTGTTTTTAGAGTTGCATCAGAATTTGTCCCGACATACACCTCAAAAATTCCTGGTTCTGCAACAAAATCTAAATCATAATTGTAAAATTTAAGGTCTTCAATTGTGAGTTTGAATGTTATTGTTTTTGTTTCGCCTTTTTTCAGTTCAACTTTTTGAAAAGCTTTCAATTCTCTTACTGGTCTTGTGACAGTGCCAACCACATCTCTGGTGTACAACTGCACTACTTCTTTTCCATCGTAGTTTCCGGAATTAGAAACATCAACTGTGACATTTATAGTACCATCCATTGTCATTCGAGTGTTGTTCACTTTTAAATTGGCATAATTAAAAGTCGTGTAACTCAAACCATACCCAAACGGATACAATGGTTCGTTGCGAACATCGAGATAATTACTACGAAATTTTTCAAACTTGCCGTCGCTGTTGGCGATAGGCCGTCCTGTGTTTTTTTGATTGTAGAAAATTGGCACTTGACCAACGTTCATTGGCCAGGTTGCTGTTAATTTCCCTGAAGGATTGACATCACCGAACAATACATCGGAAATAGCCACACCCGCTTCACTACCCGGAAACCATACATTCAAAATTGCTGGAACATTTTCGTTTTCTTCAACAAGAACCAAAGGTCTTCCAGTGAATAACACCAAAACAACAGGTTTGCCTGTTTTTAACAAGGCATTCAATAAATCTTTTTGAACTTGTGGCATTTGCAAATTGGTACGACTGCTACTTTCGCCACTCATTTCGGCAGATTCACCCAAAGCGGCAATAACCACATCCGATTTTGAAACAATAGATAAGGCTTCATCCAACAGTTGCTTATCAGTACGCCCATCACGAGGAATGTCTTTCCCGAACATTGTCGCATTTTTTTCAAATTCCAAATCGTAATCCAGATTGCTTCCTTTGGCATAGAGCACATTCGCAGCTTTACCAACAACTGTTTTGAGTCCGTCCAACAACGGATTGGAAAGTTCTTGCTTCGTAGCAACACTCCAAGTTCCTGCCATATTTACGGCTGTGTTTGCCAAAGGTCCAATCAGTGCAATGGTACCTGATTTTTTTAAGGGCAATGTTTGGTTGTCATTTTTCAAAAGAACCATAGACTCGGCAGCAACTGTTCTTGCAAAAGAACGATTTTCATCTGTGAAAATTTCGGTTTTTGCACGATTGACATCGCAGTATTTGTATGGGTCATCGAATAAGCCCAATTCATATTTTGCAGTCAGAATACGTTTTACAGCTGTATCAATATCCGTTATTGAAATTTTACCTTCATCGAGTGATTTTTTCAACGTGGTCAATAAGCCTTCGCCAACCATATCCATATCAATACCAGCTTTAAGTGCCATTGCAGACACCTGTTGAAGGTTGCCAACACCGTGATCTATCATTTCATTAATACCTGTATAATCTGTTACTACGAATCCATCGAAGCCCCAATCATCTCTCAATAAATCGGTCAACAACCATTTGTTGCCAGTTGCAGGAATGCCATCAACTTCGTTAAACGATGCCATCACAGATCTCACACCAGCATCAACCGCTGCTTTATATGGAGATAAATACTCGTTGTACATTCTGATTTTACTCATGTCAACCGTATTGTAATCCCTACCTCCTTCTGGAGCGCCATACAATGCAAAATGCTTCACACAGGAAAGAATCGTTTCTTTATTGGTCAAGTCATCACCTTGATAACCATTTACCATTGCTTTGGCGATTTCGCTACCTAAAAATGCGTCTTCCCCTGAACCTTCAGAAACACGTCCCCAACGTGGATCTCTAGAAATATCTACCATAGGAGAAAAGGTCCAGTTAATACCATCGGCGCTGGCTTCTTTTGCTGCCATTTGTGCCGTTTTTTCGATCATATCCATATCCCAAGAAGATGACAGCCCAAGTGGAATTGGAAACGTAGTTTCATAACCGTGAATGACATCCATTCCAAAAATCAAAGGAATTTTCAAACGACTTTTTTCCATTGCGATTTTTTGAACATCCCTAATTTTTTCAACTGATTTGATGTTGAAAAGTCCACCGACTTTACCTTGTTCAATTTTTTTGGCAATGTCCGAACTTTGGGCTTGGCCTGTTGTAATGTCACCAGATGAAGGTAAATTTAATTGCCCCAACTTTTCCTCTAAAGTCATCAAGCCAAGAATAGAATCTACTTTTACTGCAATAGGATCTACCAAAACAGGTACCGAGATAGTTTCAGTGGAAACTACTGATATGTTTTCTTTGTTTGATTTACAGGACGTTATTAAAATTGCCGTGATGCAAGCGATACTGTAAGCTGATTTAGTAAGTAAGTTCATTGTTGTTGTTTTTGATTTCTAAATTTCATTGAATAATTAGTAACTTTTCTTTGGTTTTTTTTGAACCATTAAATTGAAACATCAAACCATTAAGAGTATTTGGCATTAAAGATCTTGCCCTTAATGTTTCTTAATTTTTTAATGTTTTTATTTTTTTCTGAACCATTAAGGCATTGAGAGAATTAAGATTTTGTGTCTATTCATTTGCTCATTTATTTTTTTGATTTTGAAAAAAGCCATGGTAATAATTTTGGTTCTGCAAAAGCAGAATCCCAACTGTTGTGATTATCATCACCATAAAGCGTGAAATTTGGTTTGCCTCCATAATTTAAAATAGCAGAAACCATATCCATTGAAAGCTGTGGATTTACGACATCATCATTAGCACCGTGAAATATCCAAAGATCGGTTGTGGTGGCATAATTTTCGGCTGCTTCAAGATTTCCTCCACCACATATTGGAAAGGCCGCCGCAAACAGATCTGGTTTACGTGATAAAATTTCAAAAGTGCCCATAGCACCCATGGACAATCCGCCAACATAGATTTGACTATTATTAACAAATGGTTTGGCAATCATTTTATCTAACAATTGCATGACCAAATTCATCGCTTTTGTTGGTTCGCCACCATTTAGAAATTTTAAGGTAATTGGCATTGTCGTTCTATCAACGGAAGCATTTACCCAATAATCATCTTGTGGACATTGTGGCATAATGATAATCGCAGGGAATGTTTCCCGGTTTTCATCATTGGCAAATAATTTACTGCCATGAATCAATTGTGACGTATTATCACTGCCTCTCTCGCCAGCACCATGAAGAAACAGCACTAATGGATAATTTTTATCTTCAGAAAAATCTTTGGGATACATGATTCGGTATTTTAAGGTATCTGAATTCTGTATGAAGAATTTTTCCTTATATAGTTCATAGTCTTGTGCTATTGCATTGCTGGAAACTATCAATATTAATAGTCCAAGCAGGTTTTTGATGAATTTCTGTTTTAGTTCCATAATTTGATAGTTTAAATTCTGTGTTTAATACGTAAATCCTAAAATATCCAATCCATTCTGGACATCTTCATTTTGCATGAATAGATTCCAAAGTAGGCGTGTGCGGTAATTTTCAATCATAATAATTTGTGGTCCTTGATCGATTGCCAAATACGCTTGCGCAACCCAATAATTATGTTCTGGGCTGAAGGCATCATAAAATCCTGCTGGACCAATTAAGATATTTCCTTTACTATAAAAAAAGTGCATCGCTGCCAATGATTTTTCAGGTGTATATGGAATTGAACTGATCGCCGCTGTTGGTGAAATGACCCCTGGGTCATTACCAGGCTTATGGGCATTGTATCCTAATGTGCCATCGGCATTGCGCGAATAGCTAGCTGTTAATCCCCAACAATCTGGACCATAATCGGTATGATTTAAAGGATTGGTAACACAATATTGGTAGTTGATATTTGTATGATTAACACCAACATCCCAATAACTATTAGCATATTGATCAGACAAATTTGTCGGATCTAGGCCTAAAGCAGAATAATGTGAGAAAAACAATGGACCTCCAAATTGCTCCGATCCAGCGTGTCTTAAAATCAATGGAAAACCATATTGTGAATTGCCTGAAACAATGTTACCGTTGCTTGCCCAACCTTGATGGTAGGCTTCCGCCGGAATAGGGTGATCTGGCGAAGCTGCACCAAGAACAAACGCTATTAATGTTTCGTTATATCCTGTTAGTTGTAAATTTATCGCAAATCCGTTATTAGGACTCCAATGCCAATACAATTCATTTTCACCTTGTGTGTACCAATCCCATTCAACGCCTTTCCATAAATCATCGGCTTGGGTCGCTAAAGTCATTTCGGCAGCGGAACCATTTTTAAAATATTCTTTCACGCATATAAGTCCTTGAGTTAATAGTGCTGTTTCTACAATATCTCCGCCATTATCCAGAGCACTGAATGGAATAACACTTCCGTTGGTGCCATTAAGCCAATGTGGCCATGCGCCGTGAAAACGATCTGCAGTTTCAAGAAAGTCTAGAATGGTTTGCAACCGTTCGAAACCCTCTGCCCTTGTGATATAACCTCTTTCAATTCCAACTAAAATGGACATCACACCAAAGCCCGTACCACCAGTGGCAACGACGCTTTGGTCTTGTGATGGATTGCCCGGAATGTAGCGTTCTCTTGCAGCACCAGAATTACTCTGTGCAAAATTCCAGAAGTATTTGAATGTTTCACGTTGGGTGAAATCCATCATTTCTTGGTCTGTTAAGGCTTCAACAGGATCGGGATTATTGTCAACAGGATCCGGGTTGAATGGTTCAGAGGTTGAACTGTCAGAACAAGAACATATGAGCAGTATAGCAAATAACGGGTAAATTAATTTTTTCAATTTCATTTTTTGTTTTTTTGATTTAAGGTTTCTTTATTTAATTTTACTAATCCAGTTTTCACATCTTGATGGCTCATGAATAAATTCCATAATAATAGTGAACGGTGATTTTCAATCATAACAACAATAGGCGCCTGATTTAATCCCATATACAAAGGAGAACACCAATTTTCATCCAAGGAAAACGCATCTTTAAATCCGTAATAACCATACAGAAAATCGCCATAATTGTAATAGTAATTTTTAAGCGCTTTCATGGATGCCTCTGGTGTGTATGGAAAACTTGCCAATGCACCTGTAGGTGTCATTTTTCCTTCGTCGTTGGCAATATTTGGTTCATTTGCTGAATAGTGGCTTGGGCCATCACTTGCAGTCAAGCCCCAAAAATCTTCACCATAACCTCTATATTTTTTGGGATTTTCAATACTGTAGCGTTGGTTGATTTCTGCAATGCGTTTATTGTTTTCAAAATAGTTGACATATGTGTCGGTCAGTTTGTGCGGATTTAATCCAAAATAAGAATAGTGTACAAAAAACAATGGGCCGCCATTTGAAACTCCAACAGGTAATTCAATTCCGAAATATGTTTTTCCATTTGAATAATTAAAACCATCTTTGGTTTGTCCCCAATTACTTCGGTAATCTTGAGCTTCTTTAGATGGACTTGCCCAACCTGAATAATACATGGATGAGGGAACAGCATGTGTTGGAGACGCAATGGCCAGAAAATAGGTTATCATGGTTTCGTTCCAACCGATGAGTTTGTGATTTATGACCCATTCTTGATCTGGTGACCAATGCCATAATAAAAAATCGGCATCTGGATAGCGTTTATACCACGACCATTCGGTTTCATTCCAAAGGGTTGAAATTGTATTTCTTATTTCAGTCTCTTTTACATTATTGGCATTAAAATATTGATATGCTGTCAATAATCCTTGCATTAAAAAGGAGTGCTCCACCAAATCGCCACCATTATCACGCTTACCAAAAAAAGGAACAACTTTTCCTGTTGAGCCATCTAAAAAGTGAGGAAAAACACCGTGAAATCTATCGGCTTTGTTTAGGAATTTAGTGATTTTAAGAAATCGCTCCACAGCTTGATCGCGAGTGATGAATCCTCTTTCAATTCCAGCTATCATAGCCATTATTCCAAAACCAGATGCGCCAGAAGCAATCATGGAAGTACGTCCAGGAATGTTTTCATAAGCCAGGCCTGAATTTGGTTCAGCACCATCCCAATAATATCGGAAATTAGCTTCTTGGATCATGTCCAAAAACCCTTCGTCCGTTAAGGTTTGTGTTTTGGATGTTACACTATTCGAAAATGTGGATTCGTTATAATTGCTATCTAAAAAGGTGATTTTATGAGAAAAATCGGTTTGTGAAGTTTCACCAACATAATCAGAAAAACCAGAAATTGAAGGTAATTGTATACCTACAGCTTTAAATGTACCATCTAGATTTGAACGGTAAATTTTAATGTATTTGACATTTGTATCTGTCAAAGGTTTCCAATTTAGATCAATGTGACGTTCATAACCCTTTGAAGCAATAATTTCAGGGATTTGATTCACTTCTGATGCTTCTGAAACTGTAATTAATTCTATTTGATCTAAAAAAAGTGTTTGCGTGTTCACTGTTTTTTTTCCCTGTGAAAATTGTAATCCAGAGACGTTTTCCACTGTAATGGCATCAGAAAAATCAGAAAGTGGAATTAAAACTTGTTGCCATTTTTCTTTTTCGTTGGTTACAAATTGACGCAACTCCATTGTTTTGGAAATTGATTCTTTATCAAACAAAACAGCAACTTTTGGTAGCGCATTTACAGTATCAACATCTTTTAAAAAAAGCCAAAAAGAAAGATGAGTTGCAGGTTGGAAAAAATCAATACCCCGAATTTTATCATACGAAATGGTTGCCGACCAATTACCGTCTTCAGAAGAAATGTATTCAAGCTCCAAGGCGTTTTTTGGCGTAAAACTGTACGTTTCTGAAATAGGCAACTTCGATTGAATGTGTTTGATCCAACTGTTACCTGTATAATTTGCTGTTGAATTATAGTATGAATTGGGCATCATACTATTTTCAAATAGCATTTTTACATACGGAATTTCTTGCGCTTCCAGTCCATAAAAAGAGGACATAAAAACACTTATAAAAAGATATAATTTTATATGTGATACACTATAATTCATAAGTAAATTCCAACTTGTCCAAACCATTTTGAACATCTTCATTTTTCATGAATAAATCCCAAAGCATTCCCGAACGGTGATTTTCTATCATCACTGGGATTGGTCCTTGATCGATGGCCAAATAGCGAGGCAGATACCAATTATCATGTAAACTAAAAGCGTCATAAGGACCATATTTTCCTATTAAAGAATCTTGTTCCTTATAAAGATATCGAAGCATTTGCATGCTCTGCTTTGGGGTGTACGGAAATGATGATAATGCCGCTGTAGGCGAAATGACTCCATGGTCGTCACCCGGTCTGTGACCAACATACCCTTTGATAGAATAGCTTGATGTTAATCCCCATAAACTATCTCCATAACCTTTAAAGTTTTTTGGATTGTCTACCGCATATGCATAATGAATTTTTGCATGATTTTGAGTCAGTTTCCAATAATCAGCATATTGATCTTTCAAACCCTTTGGGTTGAGTCCCAAATACGAATAATGTGCCCAAAATAAAGGACCAATGTCTGCATCATCATTATGTGCATAATAGTTGAGGACCAAGGGCATTCCATACATGGAATCTTTAGAAACTATATTTCCATTGAGCGCCCATCCTTTGTCATATACTTTCTTTGTGATGGGATAGGTTGGCGATGCGGCTGCCAATACATACATGATGAGACATTCATTGTAACCTCCGACAGGAAAATTCATTTCCCATCCATATTCAGGTGACCAATGCCAGTATAATACATCTTCACCATTTTTCGTGTACCAACTCCACTCCACTTCTCTCCAAAGTTTGTCAATTTTGGCAACCAATGCTTGTTCCTTTTCAGAGCCATCTTTGAAATATTCAGAAACAGTCAAGAGACCTTGGATCATAAAAGCAGTTTCCACCAAATCACCTCCGTTATCTTTTTTGCCAAATGGCTGAACTTTGCCAGTTTTACCATTTAACCAATGTGGCCATGCACCATGAAAACGGTCTGCTTTCTCCAAGAAGTCCGTAATTTGAATGAGTCTATCAATTGCCTGTTCTCGAGTAATAAAATTTCGTTTGACGCCTACCAAAATTGCCATCACGCCAAAACCAGATCCGCCCAATGTCACTACAGACTGATCGTTTTGAGGATAAATACCATCCATATGCACTCGCTCGGCGGCCATTCCAGAAGTTGGTTCTGCTCCTTCCCAAAAATAATTGAAGGTTTGCTTTTGAATGGTATCCAATAATTGCTCATCGGAATATTTAAAATTTTCGATGGTATTGGTTGCGAGATCATTGGACTCTTTCTTATCTGATTGGCAGTTAAAAAAAAGCAATAAGCATACGATCAAAATTGTTGCTATTTTGTTTTTTGCTGATTTCATAAAAATGTGATTAATAAATTTTAGCTGCATCCCTTGGGAGAAATGCAGCTAAAATGAAAATAGACTTACTCAAATATTGTATCAGTAATGCTATGATATAGCATACAGCTAAACAATTAAAATTTAGAACATCAGTGCTTGAATTTCAGATTTACAAAGTGACAGGATTTTCACGCTCAAAATCATTCAAATTCAATAACTTTTAATCATTTTATATCACTATCAATTGTTCATCAATAAGTTGATTTCTTGAGCTGAAAGGGCTTTTTTGAAAATATACAATTCATCCATTTGCCCTTTCTCTGTTTTATGATTCCATCCGTTAAAATTTGGATCCCCTGACATAATCGATAAATCTCCTACACCCGACCAATCTATTCCTGTAAAAGCACTTTCTCCAACCAATACTCCATTCATATACAAAGCTGTATTATTCTGTGAAATCACGATTCCAAAATGTACCCAACTATTGGTTGATGGGTCAATGGTAGCAGGACCTCCTGGATTAACCCACGTTGCATTTGTACCATTACCAGTTAATAGAATAAATTTCTGGTTAGCTCCATTTGCTTCTCTAATCAATCCGAATCCACTCGGTTTATCTGATGGAGCAGCTGGGTCTACAGGTGAAATATTAATTATGCCTGCTCTGTCATCTGAAGCATCAATTTTCAACCAGAAAGTAGTACTAAAGTTGCTTCCCTGAGCCAATTCATCTGAAGGAAAGGTCAAATAAGAATTAGCAGCACCCTGATATGCATCACCAGATATTCCGTTACCAAAATTAAAGCTAGGATTGCCTACAACCGTAGCTTCAACTCCACTAATGGCATCTTTGTAGTTACCATTAAATTTCATATAAAAGTCCGCTTCATCTTTAAGCTTTATCGATTGTATCTCACTTTGCGTAAGTGTAATATTATATAGCCTTAATTCATCCATTTGACCTTTTTCTGTTTTATGATCCCATCCGCCAAAATTTGGATCACCTGACATTATTGACAAATCTCCAACTCCTGTCCAATCAATTCCAGTAAAAGCACTTTCTCCAAC
>JBGSXJ010000327.1:0-7093 GCA_041751535.1 Aquaticitalea sp. | reverse complement strand
CGTGATTCAACTTTTAAGACATAAGAATTATAAGGTCACTGAGAAATTGATTTCATTAGAAGAAATAAAAGCAGCAGCCAACAATGGTACGCTCGAAGAAGCCTTCGGAACTGGAACCGCTGTAGGTATTGCTTATATTGAAGAAATTGGAACGGAACATGAAACCATTTTCATTTCTGATGAAAATCCAGTAGCTAAAGAAATTAATGACCAACTAAATAGCATAAAAACTGGTAAGGCAACCGATATTTTTAATTGGATGCATAAAATAGAAACAATAGAAGTTTGATGAATAAAGAAATTTTAAAAGAAGGATTTAAAACGCTTTGTACCGCCAAAGCAATGACAAAACTTTACGAAGACAATTTTAAGGTTGTTTCAAAATATGTGCATGCAACGTCACGCGGACACGAAGCCATTCAGATTGCTGCGGGAATGCAATTGTTGCCTCAGGATTACGCTTATCCATATTATCGCGATGATGCTATGTTGCTGTCATTTGGATTAAAGCCTTATGATTTAATGCTGCAATTACTCGCTAAAAAAGATGATCCTTTTTCTGGTGGACGAACCTATTATTCTCATCCAAGTCTAAGAGACGACGATAAACCAAAAATACCTCACCAATCCTCGGCTACTGGCATGCAAGCAATTCCTGCCACTGGCGCTGCTATGGGGCTGTGGTACAAAGAACACGACATTTCCAAATTCCAAATTCCAAATTCTAACCTGCCAATCGTCCTATGTTCTCTAGGAGACGCCTCTGTGACTGAAGGTGAGATTGCTGAAGCCTTTCAAATGGCAGCTTTAAAACAATTACCGATATTGTATTTGGTACAAGATAATGGTTGGGATATATCAGCAAATGCTGAAGAAACACGAGCTCAAGACGCTTTTGAATACGCTAAGGGTTTCAAAGGCTTAGAAGCTATTTCTATTGATGGCGCTAATTTCACTGAAAGCTACCAAGCCCTTGAAAAAGTGATCAAAACCATTCGTGAAGAACGCCGTCCTTTTTTAGTACATGCCAAAGTTCCGTTATTAAATCACCATACCTCAGGTGTTAGAATGGAATGGTATCGCGACGATTTAGAGGAAGCCAAGTCACGAGATCCTTATCCTGTCTTAAAAAATCAATTATTAGAAAATGGTTTTACAATAGCAGAAGCTGAACTTATAGAACAGGAAGTTATCACAAAAGTGCAACAAGATTTTGAGAAAGCATTAAATGCTCAAGATCCCAAACCAGAAGATTTATTTACGCATGATTTTGCGCCGACACCAATTGTAGAGGAACAAGGCGAGCGCGCTCCCAAAGGCGCAGAAAAAGTAGTCATGGTAGATTGCGCTTTGTTTGCTATTGAAGAAATCATGACCAAGCACATAGAGTGTTTGTTATACGGCCAAGATGTTGGTGGTAGACTAGGTGGCGTTTTTCGAGAAGCGGCTACCTTAGCCCAAAAATTTGGTGACGAGCGTGTTTTTAATACGCCAATTCAAGAAGCTTTTATTGTAGGATCGACTGTGGGCATGAGTGCTGTTGGATTAAAACCTATTGTTGAGGTTCAATTTGCGGATTATATCTGGCCTGGACTTAACCAGTTATTCACCGAGGTTAGCCGGAGCTGTTATTTAAGTAATGGGAAATGGCCGGTGAGTATGATTCTGCGGGTGCCTATTGGGGCTTATGGCAGTGGTGGACCCTATCATTCTTCATCCGTTGAAAGTATCGTAACAAATATTAGAGGCATAAAAATTGCTTACCCAAGTAACGGTGCCGATTTAAAAGGTTTGATGAAAGCGGCCTATTACGACCCGAATCCTGTGGTGATTTTAGAACATAAAGGTTTGTATTGGAGTAAAGTGCCTGGAACTAAAGGTGCCACGTCGGTAGAACCGTCAGAAGATTATGTATTGCCTTTTGGAAAAGCTTGGGTTTTACAGGAAGTTTGGAAGCAAGAAAACGTTGAAACCATAACTATTGTTACCTACGGAATGGGAGTGCATTGGGCTTATAATGCTTCAGGAGAAATGGGAATGCGTGACCAAATCGAGATTATCGATTTACGGACCTTATTTCCATTAGACTTAGAAACAATCATGAAATCAGTCAAGAAAACAGGGAAATGTTTAGTGGTCACTGAAGAGCCTTCTAATAACTCTTTTGCGAGAGCCTTGTCTGGGAAAATTCAAGAAGAGTGTTTTAAGTTTTTGGATGCTCCGGTGATGACTATTGGCAGTGAAAATATGCCAGCGATTCCTTTGAATTCTATTTTAGAGGAAACGATGATTCCTTCGACAGAAAAAGTGAAACTAAAAATTCAACAATTATTAGACTACTAAATTTATAAATACCAATTTTTTGTATCTTCCAAGCACTAATTAAAACCAACCATGCTTACAAAAAAGAGATATTCAGTCAAAAATTTAGCCGTATGGACACGTTGGGAAACGCTTGTTTTTGTTATCTATGCTGCAGTTATTACAACATTGTATGCAGTACTTGATTTTACATTTCTAAACCTGCCTTGGACTCCCATTGCACTTGTAGGTACAGCTGTAGCTTTTGTTGTTGGGTTTCAGAATAATGCTGCGTACGGCCGTATTTGGGAAGCTCGCATAATTTGGGGAGGTATAGTCAACACGTCCAGAACTTGGGGAATGAAAATTCAGGATATGGTTTCTGATGAACATTCAAAAGTTCCAGTTGATAGTGAATTTATTTCAACCCAAAAACGCCATTTAATCTATCGACATATTGCTTGGATGACCAGTTTGCGCCATGCAATGCGACAACCAAAACCTTGGGAGGTAAGCCTTCAAGAGCGAACCAACAAGGAATGGGAACATCTAATCCATATTCCGGAACGAATGATTTCGCTGGAAGATGATTTGGAACCTTACTTGTCGGCTGATGAAAAGGCCTATATTTTTAAAAAAGGCAATAAGGCAACTGCACTTCTCTTTCTTCAATCAAAGCACATTCGAGAATTAAAGGATAAACATCTGATTTGGGAGTTTTCATTTTTGGAACTTGAGAATTTGTTACAGGAAATGTTTACGTTACAAGGACAATCCGAGCGCATCAAAAATTTTCCATATCCAAGACAATTTGCAACTTTATCTAATTTATTCGTTAAGATTTTTATCCTTTTATTGCCCTTTGGAATTATTCCAGAATTCTCAAAAATAGGAATCGAGATGTTATATAAATTCCCAATAGTTGGAAACTATTTTGTTTGGTTGGCGATTCCGTTTTGTGTGATTGTTTCTTGGGTATTTCATACGATGGAGCGTATCGGTCGTGTGGGTGAAAATCCGTTTGAAGGGACCGCAAATGATGTGCCTATTTCTACCATTTCAAGAGGAATAGAAATCGATTTGCGCCAAATGTTGGATGAAAATCCTGATACGATTCCGAAGCCATTTCCAGAAGAATACGATGTGCAAATGTGAAAGAATATTTTAGCCTTTGAAGATGGTTTCAATAAATTCACTACCTTACATCCAAACACTAAAACTTAATCTTATGAAAAAAGTAATTTTTATGTCCTTTATGGCATTGTTTTTATCGATGTCTGTGACGTCTTGTAGAGATACAGAAAAGTCGGAAAAGGAAGAGCTTATCGATGAAATGGAAGCTGATGGCGCAGATGTCAAAGTAAAACGTGATGGCGATGATTCTAAAATAAAAATGGAAACTGACGACAAAACGGTCAAAATCAAAGAAGATGATGGCGAGACAAAAGTAAAAATTAAAACTGATGATAATTAATCTTTAGTTTACCAATTAAATTAAAACGGTTCTTCCTGAGAGCCGTTTTTTTTATTTTATCAAATCGCTGTATCCAATAACAGTGTCAAATCCTTTGGCTTTAAAATATCCTAATGGATTTTCTTGAGAAGCGACCATCACAAAATCACCTCCCCACGCACCGAGACTTTTGATACTTCCTTCAAAATCCGAAAACAATAATTCTTTAATTGTCTTTTGCTGAATGATGTTCGCAATAATTTGCTCGTGTTTATTCAAAAGAACTTCAAACTCCTCTAAAGTTTGACAATTGATGATTTCTGAAGTAATTTCACTAATTCTAGCAATCTCCTTGGGATGGTTGCTCTTTTTTGAGTTGTATTGAGCAATACCTTCCCGACTATTTTGCTTTTTATTCAAATAAACAAAAAACAGGTTGTCCTTAAATATTGGGTTGAAATATACTTCACAAATCTCTTTTTTGAGATGTAATATTTGATAGGATATGGGCGAATCATGTTCTGCACAAGCGATATCATATCCGCTTCCACCAAATGTTCTTGCCAACAACTCATAGGCATCAACTTTGGTCCAATTCGAAATATTATTGATTAAGGTGGAAGAACTTCCAAGTCCCCAATTTTTTGGAAAATCGAGCTTCGTTGTGATCCTGAATCCTTTATTGGTATTGATGTATGAATTAAAAATTCCATCCTTTAATCTACCAACATGAAATAGGATTTCTATTAAGGTGTTTTTAATTGGATTCGATGGTGTTTTGTCCCCAGATTCATATAAAAAAGGAAAAGCAAATTCGATTAATTTAAATTCATCTTCAAACCATATCAATCCATTTGCATCATAACTTTTCCAAACTATTTTCGGTTCGTCTATTTGTTCAATCGTCATGGATTGACCCAGTTTAGTTGGCAAAGCAAGGGCCAATGCGCCATCTAGAACCACATATTCCCCCGTGAGCAAAAGTTTTCCGTTGCTGTAAAATGTTTCAGAAGTGGGATTCAAAGTTTTGAGTTTATAAAATTTAATTTTTCTTAAATTCCTATGTATTATTGGACAATCGGAACGCTGTCAAAGCACTATCGACAGAACTATGGGTCACCACATTCGTTTTAAAATGTGATATCATTTTTGATTTTTCTTCGTCGGTCGCTCCAAGCTGATTCAGCATATTCATCAAGTGCATTTTCATATGGCCTTCTTGGATTCCAGTGGTTGTTAAAGAGCGTAAAGCAGCAAAATTTTGAGCCAATCCGGCAACAGCAACTATTTGCATCAATTCTTTTGCCGTTGGATTTTGAAGCATTTGCAAGGCCAATTTTACCAATGGGTGCAAACTAGTTAATCCGCCAACCGTACCGAGAGCCAAAGGGATTTCCATCCAAAATCTAAACATTCCGTTTTTGATTTCGGCATGAGTAAGGCTTGTATAAGTTCCGTCTTTAGCCGCATAGGAATGCACGCCGGCTTCCACAGCCCTAAAATCATTTCCAGTGGCCAATACCACGGCATCGATACCATTCATAATGCCTTTATTGTGGGTGACGGCCCTATAGGGTTCTATTTCGGCAATTTTGACCGCTTGTATAAATTTTTTGACAAACTCTTCTGCCGAATGTGCTCCGTCTTCGTGCAACTCTTCAACCTTGCAACTGACTTCTGCTCTTACCAAGCAATTTGGCACATAATTGGACAAAATACTCATTACGATTTCGATGTTTTTTTCGGAATTAGAAAACCCATCAAAATGTGAAGCTTCAATTTTTAATGTTTTTGCAAACTGTTCTAAACAGGAATTGATGAAATTGGCACCCATGGCATCCAAAGTTTCAAATGTGGCCTGCAACTGATAGTAATGTTCAAGTTTATCTGTTTTGTTTACCAAATGAATGTCCAAAATACCTCCACCACGTTTTTGCATGTTTATGGTGATAAATTCTGTGTCAGCAAACAATTTTGGTTTAACGGTTTCAAAGAAACGTTTGAGATGATTTTCATCGCCATCAAATAGAAAATGCACTTGACCTATTTTGGTGGTCGAGAGCACTTCGGTCTTGAATCCGCCGCGAAGCAACCAAAATTTTGCTGCCTTACTTGCTGCCGCAATCACTGAACTTTCCTCAATGGCCATCGGAATGGTATACAGTTTCCCATTGATCAAAAAATTTGGCGCTACCCCAAATGGCAAATAATAATTGGAAATTGTATTCTCAATAAATTCGTCATGCAATTGCTGTAGCCGAGTATCATTGTTCCAATATTGCATGAGAACATGTTTGGCATGATCTGTATCTGTAAAGTAAGTTTTGACAATCCAATCAATTTTTTCGGATTTTGATAATTTGGAGAAGCCTACAATGGGATGAATCATCAAGTTGTATTTAAGACAGCAAAGATACTATCTTGGTATAAATATCTTACGAGAATTGTAAAGATTACGCATTTAAAGGTTAATCGTTAGTGTTTTTGCATTATTTTTAGTAAACTTGACAGCATTTTGTCAAAAAAATATCCTCAATGAAATACTTTAGAATCCCCCTCATTTTATGTTTTTTAGTAACGAGTTTTGTATCAGCCCAAAATAAAGAAATTAACCTCGAAGATTTATGGAATGGGACCTTTAGGACCAAAGGCATGCAGTCCTTACATTCCTTGAATAATGGGAAACAATACTCGGTTTTAAATTCTAAAAACGGAAACACCACGATAGATATTTACGATTATAAAACCCTTGAGAAAGTAAAGACTTTGGTCAATACTTCAGATTTAAAGGACATCAAAAACTTTTCAGATTATACCTTTAGTGATGATGAAAGCAAAGTCATTTTGGCTACTGAAGTCGAGTCCATTTTTCGTCGCTCAACTTTAGGGATTTTTTATGTTTACGACACTAAAACCAATACAGTTTCAAAAATTTCAGACGAAAAAGTACAGGAACCCACGTTATCTCCCAATGGAACCAAAGTAGCTTATGGATTTAAAAATAATCTATATGTGAAGAATTTGAATACCAATAAAGTTTCACAAATCACTTTTGATGGTGAGAAAAACAAAATCATCAATGGCATTACCGATTGGGTTTATGAAGAAGAATTTGGATTTGTGCGGGCCTTTGACTGGAATGCCGATGGTACAAAAATTGCCTTTATCAAATTCGATGAAACCAAGGTGCCAGAATTCTCAATGGACATTTACGGCAAAAATCTATATCCTGAACAGGAAACTTTTAAATATCCAAAAGCAGGCGAAGCCAATTCGTTGGTATCCCTTCATGTATATGATGTGACTTCCAATAAAATCAGCGACATTACTGTCAGCAAA
>JBGSXJ010000326.1:0-3046 GCA_041751535.1 Aquaticitalea sp. | reverse complement strand
AAAATACACTCAACAGACTTTCTGAACTGGAACAAGACGGATTGATATTAATATTTAAAGATCATATTATTGTAACCGAAAAAGGCAAACCATTTGTTCGAAATGTCTGTATGGCATTTGATGTATTGCTGCAAAGAAAACGGCCAGAAACTCAATTGTTTTCGATGACAGTTTAACACAACCCTTTCTGATTTATCTTGAGAGGCTTTCAATGACACTCCATTTCACTTGATACCATTTGCCCTATTGGCGCTGGCGATATATAAGGAATCCCCAAACCCAAACCTCTTACGATGAACCAAATCCCCATTACTACCACAAATACCGGGATCGCTTTTTGAATACGATGCTTGACTGCTGTATTCAAAATCTTGCCAAGATATATTGCCGATGTCATCAACGGAATTGTTCCCACTCCAAACAACATCATATACAAACTTCCTTCAAACATACTTCCTGTGGCCATGGAAGCGAATACCGCCATGTATACCAATCCACATGGCAGGAAACCATTTAAAAAGCCAATCGTTAAAAAGGTGTCGGCTGTTTTCTTTTTTAGGGCATGACCGAGAGCTGATTTTATTTTTGAAATCACACGATACATAGGTTTCGAAAAATTATATCTATTAAAGGTCTTTACTGGTATCAAAACAACGATTATCATTAGGACTCCAATGACAATTGACAATTGTTGCTGTATACCAAAAATGTACAAACTATTGCCAATGAGTCCAAAAAACAAACCAATAATGCTATAGGCTAGAATTCTTCCGAAATGATAGGTACTGATTTGAGTGACCTTCCTCAACGAGTTGGATCTATCTACTGGCAACATAAATGCAATAGGGCCACACATACCAACGCAGTGAAAGCTCCCCAAAAGACCAAATATGAGTGCCGACCAAAGCATCAATAGGAGATTTCTGTTTTATATAAATACGAATTGCCGTTTGCCTGCCAATCAATCGAAAGGTTCCAACGACCACCAACCAAACGATCATTAGGAATCAGCATGTGGTGATTGGTCAAATTGATTGACGATTCAAAATCCAATTGTTTATTGGATGGACGGTACAGAAACACATCTCCCTTAATGTCTTTTGGGTTAATGGTTTCCGGAAACACGATTAACAAGCCTTCTGATGTTCGTTTCCAGACAATATCCTGCTCCAATGTTTTAGAATGTTCCTGCTTTTCTATATCATTCTGAAACTGCAACTCCTTGCCATAATAGTTTTCAGTCACCAAATCATGCTCATATTTCTTATTGATTGTCATGTTGATCACAAAATATAAGATAAAGCTGATGAAAGCGATAAATGACAATACGATTCCTGTTCCCCAATTGAATTTCATATGTTTCTTTTTTTATGCCACAATTCACGCTTTGGAATGGTTGGCAAAATTGTTTAATTATAGCTTCTTGGTCCCAAAAAGTTAACACTTGTGGTTTCTATCAATTCATCATCGCTATAGACCTCAATCATTAATTTGTTTCGGTCTCCGCTCAATTCACTTTGGTTGATCTCAATAAACATCGTCCCTTCTTTCGATTTTTGAGGAAGGATATTAAACTTCCTTTCACCAGATACAAGCTGGATGTTTCCCTTAAAAGTTCGCAGTTTGAAGTTAATACCGTCTATTTCCTTATTGGTTTTATTGATCAATTTATAGGTAAATACATTGCTGATGATATTATTATCCTTATGCTCATAAAGTTGTCCTGGCAGTCTTAATACCCTTGCTTCGACATCATTTCGTAACATTAACATTCCGAGGAATACACCTGTTAAAATAATGAGTACAGCACTGTAACCTTTTAGTCTGGGTGTAAATTCAAATGTATGTTTCTTCTCAATATTGTCTTCACTCGCATACCGTATCAATCCTTTTGGTAGATTGACGCTTTCCATAATATGATCGCATTCGTCAATGCAGGCCGTGCAATTGACACACTCCAGTTGTGTGCCGTTTCTTATATCAATCCCAGTTGGACATACATTGACACATTGAAAACAATCGATACAATCACCAAAACCAAGTTCTTTCCGATCTTCTCCTTTTCGGAATTTCTTTCTACCGGCTTCGGCCTCACCCCGCTTATGATCATACGCTACCACGATGGATTTGTTATCCAAAAGCACGCCCTGAAGCCTACCATACGGACACGCAATGATACATACCTGTTCCCTAAACCAAACAAAGACAAAATAAAATACAGCTGTAAAGATGGACAGGGAAATTAGCGTGCTGACGTGCTCAAAAGGCCCTTCCAAGATGTATCTCAATACCTTGTCGCCACCAATCATATATGCCAAGAACACATTGGCAATGACAAATGAGACGAGCAAAAAAATGAACCATTTTAATACTCTTTTTCTTATTTTTTGTGCATTCCACGCTTGTTTATTCAATCTTATTTGAGCACCTCTATCACCATCAATCCAATACTCTATGCGCCTGAAGACCATTTCCATAAATATAGTCTGTGGGCAAATCCATCCACAGAAAATACGTCCAAACGCAACCGTAAACAAGGCTATAAATATGACGCCTATGATCATGGAGATGACAAATAGATAAAAATCCTGAGGCCAAAAAGGAAAACTGAATATATTGAACCGACGTTCCAATATATTGAACATTAAAAACTGATTGCCGTTGATTTTTATGAATGGTGCCGCAATTAAAAATACCAATAATATGTAACTGACAATCTTCCGGTATTCATAGAATTTTCCACTAGGTTTTTTAGGAAAAACCCAAGCACGTTTGCCTTCTTTGGTTACTGTACCAATAGAATCCCTAAAGCTCTCATGTTCTGATTTCTGCACAATGATTCTATTCAGGTTTTTGTTATTATTGAATTTTTTCATCTATCGAAATAATCCACTAACTATTTTGGTTCCTCTTTTTTCAGGGTTACAGTCGTATCGAGCTGAATGATTGAATCATCTATTTCTGGAGAAATTGTTAGGTCTTCCACTTCCTCGGTAGTCCAAATTTCACCTTCCGCAGCTTTTGGATTTGCAGGGGTTGTGCCTTG
>JBGSXJ010000325.1:0-9791 GCA_041751535.1 Aquaticitalea sp. | reverse complement strand
CCGTCAATATTAAAGACTATTATGAATGCCATGGCTACAGATGCCCCAAGTAAATTGAAAACAATAGAGACTGTGGTAGAGGTAGGCATTCCAATACTGTTGAAAAAATCCAAAAGCAATATGTCGGCTATCATGACCGCCATAAAGACAATTATGATTTCATTGAAATTAAACATAGCAGGATTCATTATTCCTTCGCGTGCAATCTCCATCATGCCACTTGAAAAGACGGATCCCAAAATAAGACCGACAGAAGCCACTATCATAATAGTCTTTACGGGCACTGCTTTAGAACCAATTGCGGAGTTCAAGAAATTAACAGCATCATTACTAACGCCAACAATTAGATCAGCTACAGCCAAAAGGGCCAGCGCAATGAGCATGTATATGTAAAAGTTTTCCATGAAATAAATCTGAATTATGCAAGTACAAATTTCACCTTTTAAATTGAACTCAATGTTACCAAAATGTTATGTCTAAGAATGGATTCAATGCAACCAAAATTCAAAAAACGTTATGGTTATTTGATATTAACACGGATTTTGAATTTTAAATTTGATTTTTACTGAATGTAAGAACCTGAAAATCAAATAAATAAATATTTAATGTTAAATTAATGTTACCTAAACGTATAATTAATGTAAAAAAATTGTATATTCGTTAAATAATTATTAATTAAAACCTACTGTAAAATGAAAAATTTAGTTGTTGTTGCGTTGATGATGATATCAGCAATTTCTTTTGCACAGAACGAAAGAACTTTAAAATTAAACCAAGACACAAATACTATTGATGTAGTATATTACCACGATAACGGACAGATTAGCCAAACTGGTGCCTACACTTTAGATGGTAAGCTGCAAGGAGAATGGTTGAGCTTTAATGTCAAAGGTGAAAAGACTGCACTTGCAAAATATGACCAAGGTGATAAAGTTGGAACTTGGTATTTTTATCAAAAAGATGTTCTTCAAGAAGTGAATTATACCAATAATAGAATTGTCGAAGTTACTACTTGGAACGACAAAAGAAGCCAAGTTGTAAGTAACAATTAAAATATAAAGGACTATAATAAAAAAGGTTTCGAAATTTTTCGAAACCTTTTTTGTTTTTAAAATTTTAAAATTAAAAATTCAAACTATATCCTATTGAAAAAGCCGTACCTGGTTGTCTTAAAGAGAAAGGTACTCTTTGTGCGCCAAAAGACTCATATAAACTTTCTCTTTTTGCATCCAATATATTATCTACTTTGATACTCATGGAAGAGTTTTTATTTTTCCCGAGTGTTTTTGATAAATTAAAATTCAAGCTATTAAAAGGTTGAATATATACATCAGGATTTTGACCAAATCCTACGACTTCCAAGGTTTTGCCTTGAACGTTGAAAAACATTCCCGTTTCTAGTCCAATCGTTTGATTATTGTAGTTTAAACCAGCATTGACCAAAAATGGTGACTGTCCTTGCAATGCCCTCGTATCATCAATGACTTCTCCATCACGAGCAAAAGCTTGTCTAGAATCAAATTCTCGGCCTTCACCTTTAGCCATTTCAATTTTTGATTCAATAAAAGACACATTTACATTCAAACTTAAATCTTTCAAACCTTCAGTTAAGAATCCAAAATTCTTTCTGGCTTCAAATTCCAAACCGTACACTTTGGCAGATTCAGAGTTTCTAGGAGTAAACTGATTGGGGGCAATGATTGAAAATGCAACTAATTCAATAGGATCTATAAAGCTTTTGTAAAAACTACTGATAGCAAACATTTGAGATTCTTCCCCAAACACTTCAAATCTAAAATCGAAATTGTCAATGTAAGAAGGTACTAAATCAATGTTTCCCAGAAAAATAGTTCCAGTTAATAAATCTGCAATTTGTACTAATGATTTCTCTTTAAAACTTGGCCTAGCAGTTGTTTTTGAATAGGAAACCCTAAAGTTGGTATTGTCGTCAAATTCATAAATTAAATTGGCAGATGGGAAAAAGTCCAATTCATCCAATAATTGTTCATTATCTAGAATATTAGTTCCGTTATTATCTTGACCAGTGAAGAAAGTTGAAAATTGTTCTACCCTTAAGCCTAAAATGGTTCTTAATTTACTTCCTATTCTAAATTCATTGGAAACATATGCAGCAGCTGTATTTTGATTGGCATCAAAGGAGTTTGCTGGCTCAAAGTTTCCACGCACATAAGAACCTGAATTGTTTTCAGGGGTCCAAATATTTTCATCGGCCAAAATAGCATTTGGATTTCCTTCAAATTCTGTGGGACTTAAGCTTAAAAATGCAATTTCGTAACTGTAGATTGAGTATTCACGTTGCTTATAACTGTATAATCCACCAAATTTAAAGGATGCTTTTTTATCAAAAAGGTTATACTTTTTGGCAAAATCAATTTTTCCAACGGCATTAACTTCCTCAAGGTCTCTCCAGAGACGGGTTGGAAATCCTGCATCAGAGCTTATCGTAGTACCTCCAGTTACTGGGTCTACTATAAAAGTAGTTAGCCTTACGTCTTTATCATAGACTCTTGTTAAAGTCGGTGCTATTTTCCATTCTGTAGTAAATGATGCATCATCATTGGCATGTTTTCCTGAAAACAGCAAGTTGGATATAGATCGTTCCGTATATTCTAAATTGTCTTTAACTACATCAATGACATTGGAAATTTCAGTTCTTTGATCAAACAAGGCGGCTCTGCTTTCACCATTTTGGATGTGCAAAAAATTTAAACTGTATTTTGATTTTGTAGTTTTATAAGCCAGTCCGGTAAGGAATGAAGCTAACACATTATTAGCCCCTAAATCACCTATTTGGCGCCGGTCAAAACGTAAATCATACGAATCTCGTTCTTCGGGTTTTTGATAGATCCCATTTTCAAAACCTTCATAAAAAGAAGTGGTATTCTTATAATCAAGTGATGCAATAACTCCCAATGTATTGTCACCAACATCAAATTGATTTCCATAGCTTAAGCCTAAACTAAAATCTGGCAGACTGGAATTTCTTTCAACAGCCATATTTGGGTTAAATGCACGGGTAATATTATCTAACGAGCTGTTATTTGGTGATGCAGGATTAGGAATGTCTAGGGTAGGTGATATAGGCAATTCCCTTGTACCGTCATCAAAACCTAAAAAATCGGTGGCACCACCCGGGTAGTTTACATAATTGTCTTTGAAGTGCATGCTTGGGTTGTAACCTCCTGAGAAGGCTACACGTAATTGTTTTTTGGTAGGAAAATCTTTGGTAATGATATCAACTACACCACCTGTAAAGTCAGCAGGTAATTCAGCAGAAGCTGATTTGATGACTAAAATGTTTTCTAGAATATTTGTTGGGAAAATATCCATTTGAATGGTATTCTTGTCTGGATCCAATCCAGGAATATCCATACCATTTAAAATAGATTTAGTGTAACGATCTCCCAAACCACGTACAAAGACGTATTTGCCATCTTGTACAGAAACACCTGGAACACTTTTAATTGCAGATGCAATATTACTAGCGCCTGTTTTATTGATGCTTTCTATAGATAACCCATCCATTAATGTGGCTGAATTTTTTTGTAAATTCAAAACAGCCTGTTCTGAATTTCTTCGTGCTGTAGTAGTGATTACCACTTCATCCAAAGAGGCCGTTGATGGCCTTATCGTCACATTCAAGTTTGTTACTTCGCCTCTTTTTACAACAACTTCGGTGATTTCTTGAGAATCGTATCCAACAAATGAAAAAATTAAAGTGTAATTACCTTCTTCAAGTTCTAAACTATAATTGCCATCAAAATCGGATGTGGCTCCTTGCGAAGTGCCTTTTACCAAGACATTGGCAAATGGTAAGACATCATTATATTCACCATCTAAAATTTTACCCGTTATCTTTCCTGTCTGGGCATTTACAAACTGTAAAGCTAATAAACATATTAGTGTAATAACTCCTTTGTTAAGCATTGTGGTATAAGTTTTAAAATATTTATAAATGAATAAAATGCCCATAGCTCTTGTGCTAATGGACATTTTATTTATAGGTCTGATAAATTAATTAAAAAGCATTTACAGATTTTGCATACGTCCAAGCGAATACTGAAGTATTAGCTCCAACTGTAGCGGCACCAGGTGAAGAGATAGCTGTAGCATTATTTACAAATTTAGATTCATCACCAGGTAAGGCACCAGTAATGATACTAGGCAAAGTAACACCAGCAGGAAGGACAATCTCCCAGTTAGAAAATGTAATTCTATTATTGGTCAATTCTAATTGAGAATCTGCTCCATTTACTCTTATTTTAGCATCAGCACCAAAACCATACGCTAAAATATTTTCCATGTTAGCTATAAGTCCATCTCTTAAATCAGCATATCTAGAAGAAGTTCCAGCACCAATCATCGTTACGTTCTTAATTGTATAACCTGCTTCAGTAGCAGCAGAACCTTCTGGGCCGTCTAATTCTAAAGCAGAATCAGAATCTATTCCCATAATAATAAGGGCATTATCCATAGTACCTGACCAAGCTTGATCAGCATCTAAAGCATCATCTCCTTGGGCATATGTAAGTACATTTGTAACGTTAACAGTGCCACCAAACCACTCGACAGCATCATCTTGATTGGCAACTACTTCAATATGGTCGATAACTGTTCCTGAACCAACACCACCTAAAGTAAGACCGTTGATTTCATTGTCACTTCCAATAGTAATACCACCATGTCTGATGGAGATATATCTAAAAATCCCAGAATTATCATTTGGTATATTCCCACCATACTGACCAAAAGAATCAGTAGCAGGAATGCCTTCAATTTGTTTTGTTTCAACATCACCACTTACAGATATTGGAGCTCTACCCAATACAATTATACCTCCCCACAAACCATTATTGGCAATAGTTAAATTCGTTCCTGCTTTTTGACCTACTTGAATGTTATCTAATATCGAAGTGAAAATAATTGGTTCGGCTGCAGTACCATCTGCGATTAACTTTCCGCCTTGATCAATAACCAATGCAGAAGCCAAAGAACCTTGTCCTTGTGCACCTTTTATAATTGTTCCTTTGTCGATAGTAAGAGTTACACCATCATCTACAACCACTTTTCCTGATAACACATAAATATTATTTGCAGTCCATGTTTCATTTGCTACAATTAAACCTGATTTTAAAATTACATCTCCAGTTGGTCCATCATCGTCGGTTATTATTGCATTGTCATCATCATTACCGCAACTTGTAGCAAAACTTAATGCTAAAATTGATATTACTAAATAACTTAATTTTTTCATGATTTTTTTAATTTAAAGTTGTTTAAATGTTTGATTATTATTTTCGACAAAGAAACCACCATTATGTAAAGATGAGGTTACCTAAAGATTAAAACTAGTTCATAAAAAAGTTACCAAAACGTTAACTGAAAGCGCATAAAATTTCAAAAGGATATGTTTAGTTAACATTGAAAATATGTATCTTGCCCAGCTTTAGCACTAAACCATGAATTGGGAACAATTACTCTCCTTAAAACGCCACGGAGATACTAACAAACGTTTACGAAAAGAACAGGACGAAACACGTTTGGGGTTTGAAGTGGATTATGACCGCATTATATTTTCTTCTGAATTTAGAAGCCTTCAAGACAAAACCCAAGTCATTCCATTATCAAAAACAGATTTCGTACACACGCGTTTAACACATAGCCTGGAAGTGAGCGTTGTTGGTCGTTCTTTAGGACGAAGTGTGGGGCAGCAATTGCTGACCAAATACCCGCACTTACAAACAGTGCATGGGTATCAAATCAATGATTTTGGAGCTATCGTTGCCGCGGCATCTTTGGCGCATGACATTGGAAATCCACCCTTTGGACATTCAGGGGAAAAATCTATTGGAGAGTTTTTTAAGACTGGTAATGGTCAACAATTTAAAGACGATTTTACGGAAAAGGAATATCAAGATTTGTGTGATTTTGAAGGGAATGCCAATGGGTTTAAGATTTTGACCGAAAGCAGAAATGGTAGGGAAGGCGGCCTGCGATTGAGTTATGCGACGCTTGGCGCATTTATGAAGTATCCAAAAGAATCCTTGCCAAAAAAGCCCACAAATCATATCGCAGATAAAAAATACGGATTTTTCCAAAGTGAAAAAGAAGCTTTTATAGACATTGCCAATGAATTGGGATTAAAACAAACCAGAACTGGCAACGATATTAGTTATGCACGACATCCATTGACATTTTTAGTGGAAGCGGCCGACGATATTTGCTATACAATTATCGATTTTGAAGATGGAATCAACCTTGGTCTGATACAAGAGGAATATGCGCTCGAGTATTTGATCAACCTAGTAAGGGACACGATCAATAAAGAAAATTATTATACCCTTACCAATACCGAAGATCGCATCAGCTATTTAAGGGCTCTCGCCATTAATACGCTGATTAATGAATCCGTACAAATATTTATGGCCAACGAGTCTAAAATATTGGAAGGAAATTTTGATAAAGCCCTACTTGACATGAGCAAATACAAAGCACAGATCAATGATATCATCAAAATAAGTGTTCAAAAGATTTACAATTCAAAAGAAGTTATCGATAAGGAAATTGCAGGTTACGAAGTTCTTAATGAGCTTTTAACCATCTTTACTAGCAGCATTTACAAACAGCACACGGGAAATTTATCGAGTTATGATCATTTAATTTTGAAAGTTTTCCCTGATGTATTAGACTTAAATAAAAATACACTATACAAAAACATTTTGTCTATCTGCAATTATATTTCCAAACTGTCAGATAGCAATGCCATATTGACCCACCGAAAATTAAGAGGAAACCATTTATGAAATGATTCATGAAAAAGAAATTACTGATTACTACTTTCATTTTGGCATTTATCATTTTAGGTGTTATTGGTTTTAAATTCACACAAAACAGCCCCATTGAAAAATTGCGTGAGCAACATCAAACGTTTTTGGACAACAGTCCATTTAAGGAAACACAGCTTTTGTCAAAAAAGGAGCGTAAAGCTTTGGCAATGCCTCCGAACGCCTATTATGAACAATTGTGGGAATTGACGATGGATCCAAATACAGGTAGACCCATGCCAGAGCGTTTGGAAGCGGTGCAAGCCGAATTAATTGCTCAAAGAGGGCTATTTAGAGGTTCAGGGGGGGGAGATTCAAATCCATGGGTAAATAGAGGCCCCAACAATCAAGGAGGACGCACAAGGGGTATCATGTTCGACCCTAACGATATAGGAAATGCAAACCCTGCAGACGATTATACGCGTGTTTTTGCAGGAGGTGTGTCTGGAGGCTTATGGGTCAACGAAGACATTACGGATGCCAACTCTTCTTGGAATCTTATTCCTGGTCTGCAATCCAATATTTCAGTTACAAGCATTATTTCAGATCCCAATGATTCCAATATTTTTTATGTAGGATCTGGTGAATCTTTTACTTCTGGAGACGCGGTAGGGAGAGGTGTTTGGAAGTCTTCAGATGCAGGTGCTACTTGGCAGAATATTTTTGGAGGTTACGCAGGATTTGATTCTAGTAATGGAAATGTAAATGGGATTTTTTATATCAACGATATTGTGGCTCGAAATGTCTCCGGCACTACCGAATTGTACATTGCGGTAGCCAGTGCTAGATACGGTTCAGCTTCATCCCCAATCAATAATAATGGCGTCAATGAAAGAGGCGTTTACAAGTCAGTCAATGGTGGCATTAATTGGACACGGTTCAATATTCAACATTCAAATGGGTCTTTTAAAAACCCGTGCGATATAGAAATAGACCTTAATAATAACATTTGGTTTACCACTACTAGTAATCCTGGTAATCTTGGAGGTGATATTTATAGATCAATCAATGGTGTCGCATTTTCATTGGTGCATACGGTAGCTGGGGCTGCACGAACCGAATTGGAGGTTTCAAGCATGGATGCCAATAAGTTTTGGATCGCTGCAAATGTTAGTGGCGCTGCTAATCTTTATGTAACAGTTGATGCTTTTACAACAGTTACATCAATGAATGAACCAAATGATGCAGACAACGGTATTCCTGCAACAGACTATACTCGTGGACAAGCCTTTTATGATCTGCCAATTGAAGCAGACCAAAATGATAAACTATATGTCGGTGGCATTGATTTATTCGCATCTGTAACTGGTGGTATTTCATGGAGTCAAATTTCAAAATGGTCAAACAACAATGCTTTGGCATCCTTACAAGTACCCTTGGTGCATGCGGACCAACACGCAATTGTGTTTAGGCCAGGAAGTAATGGCAACCAAGCGGCACTCGGTAATGATGGAGGGGTATATTTTGCTAACAACCTTTCAGAAGCTTCTGGCAATGGTAATGCAATTCAATCTCGCAATAAAGATTATATTACTACGCAGTTTTATTACGGTACTGTAGATGGTTTAGGTGGTGCCAATGGCGATGATCTCGCTGGGGGAACACAAGACAATGGAACCCAAATTCTTCTAAATGCTGCTGATGGAACCAATCCATTTTTTGATCCAGTAGGTGGCGATGGTGGATTTACAGAAATAGATGATATTGGTTCTCAATATATGATTTCAACTTATCCATATAATACCCATTTATATCTCAATTATCCTAATTTTTCGTCGGGTTATGTAATAACTACACCTGGTGATCCGAATAATCCAAATGGAAGTTTTATAAATGAAGCGGCATTGGATAAAAACTTGAATATTTTATATTCTAATGCTTCAGTTGGATCTAATAGAAGAATTGAGCGAACTTCGACTTTCACCACAGGGTCGGGGGCTGTTACAAAAACCAATATCACCAATGCACTTTTGAACGCTTCACCAAGCGCCATGACTGTTTCTCCATTTACAACGACGAATTCAACCTTGTTTGTTGGTTTAAGAAATGGAAGGCTTTTGAGAGTCATTTTTGCCAATGTAAGCCCTATTTGGAGCAATTTTACTGGCCCTAATTTTGTCGGAAGTATATCAGACATTCAATTTGGTCAAAGCGAATTGGAAATATTCGTTACCATGCACAACTATGGTGTGGAGAGCATTTGGTATACAAGCAATGGTGGTAGTACATGGAGAAGTCTAGAAGGAAATCTTCCCGATATCCCTGTAAAGTGTATTTTGCAAAATCCATTGATTCCAAACGAACTCATTATTGGAACAGACCTTGGGGTTTGGGCAACATCAGACTTTACAGCTGCCAGCCCTGTATGGATTCAGACTTTCAATGGCATGAGTGATGTTAAAGTGGTTGATTTGGATTTAAGACCTTCTGATAACACGATACTCGCCACTACATACGGCCGCGGATTGTTTACTGGTACGTTTACCGATATACCTTTAAGTATTGGTGAAAATGAAGTTGCATCAAGCAATTTCTCGATTTTCCCTACTATATCCAAAGGTGAGGTGAGTATCGCTGCTAAAAATAGTATAGGAATGACCAAAGTTGATATTTATAATTTGGGAGGCCAAAAGGTATTTTCCCAGACATTGGATTTCGCTTCGGGTACTCAAAATGTCTCTTTACAATTGAGTAGCGGGATGTACATGGTTAAGATTATCGGGTCTAATGTTACGGAAACAAAAAGAATCATCATAAAATAATAGAGTTTTAATCATTTTAAAAAGGAAGCCTAACAAGCTTCCTTTTTTATTTTCAAAAAACATTTAATCGGAAAAAATTGCATTTTAACGATATTTCACTATATTTGAGGACAAATCTAATTTTAACACGCTTATCATGAAAAAAAACCTACTCGGGGCTATCGTTATCTTCTTCGTGACATTA
>JBGSXJ010000324.1:0-5526 GCA_041751535.1 Aquaticitalea sp. | reverse complement strand
CAAAAATATCTAATGAAGAATTAGCGGCTCCACAAGCTAAAATGAAATGTGAAATCAATCAAAAATTTAGCAAAAGCCGTAATTGAATATTGCTTATTCCCGTCGCATCCATTATTATTGCACTCCGTTTTGGAGGCTGTATTCATTCAATGAATTCAAATCCAAAACAAGGGCCTATAGCTCAGTTGGTTAGAGCACCTGACTCATAATCAGGTGGTCCCTGGTTCGAGCCCAGGTGGGACCACAGATAAAATCCTTCTGTTTCGGAAGGATTTTTTTGTTGGTATTGTATTCACTAAAAGTGTATATGACAGGTAAGTAAAACAATAAATTCACATCCCTCTCGATTAAAATCAACTCTTAATAGGGCTTCTGTTATGAAAGTCTATTTAGCACCTGATTTAAAAAATTTTAATCTATCACTTCTGTCCATAACATATTCATCCCTGCCATTGAACCCACAACATTAGAATAAAAAACACAAATGTGTCTTTTGGCAATGTAAAAATCAGTCTTTTAAATAAATGGTTTCGGACACTGTAATGACCGTCGATTTCAAATCTTTATCATCTGATGAGTTGCCTGTCATAATCGTGAATTCACCTTCTTCCACAACATAACGAAACTCGGAGTCATACATAGCAAGGCTTTCGGCTGTGATTTGCAAAGAAACGGTTTTCTTCTCTCCAGGCTTAAGGGACACCCGTTGGTATGCCTTAAGTTCTTTTACTGGGCGGGTGTAAGAACTGATATTGTCTCTGATATAAAGCTGAATAACCTCATCACCAGACATTTGACCTATGTTTTCGACCTCAACCTCAACCGTCATTTTATCATCTTTTCCGCTAAATGATGTTTTAGAGACCTTCGGTGCAGACAGCTCGAATGTTGTATAGCTCATTCCAAATCCGAATGGATGCAAAGGAGTTTTCTTTTCTGAATTGTAACGATGTATGTACATGGTGGGTTTGTGGTTATACACCATTTGTAATTGACCTACGGAGCGTGGCATGGTCACAGGTAATTTTCCACTCGGATTTACGTCCCCAAAAAGAACTTCAGCAATGGCTTGACCTCCCATGATTCCTGGTTCAAAAGCGTTCAATATGGCGTTTGCGTTGTCCTCTAACCAAGGTTCTGAAATGATACTTCCAGAAACATATATCACAATAAATGGCTTGCCTGTTGCATGGATTGCTTTGGCAAGATTCAACTGATTGCCAGAAAGTGCGAGCATAGCTCTATCCACATTTTCGCCTGTAGTTTTGTTGTTCCAATCATGACGATATGAATTCTCACCCAAGACCAAAATGGTCATATCGGCGGCTTTGGCTTTCATTTTGGCTTCAGCAATATGTTTGTCGGTAATTTCTATCGATCGATTTGGTATGTTATCATAGGAAAGATTGAAGCCATAATTCCCTGCCAATTTCTCCAATCCTTCTTTGACAGTTATCAGGTGCTCTTCGGGCTGTGGCGATGCCCAATCTCCAAGAATGGTCATGTTATCCATATTTGGACCTGTAATAAATATATTTTTAGGTATCGTTTTTTTAAATGGAAGTATGCCATCATTTTTCAATAATACCAAGCCTTGTCTCGCCTGTTCTAGTGCAGTTTGTTGGTGTGCTTTGGCGAAAACAATATTTGCACGTTTGTCTAAATCAACAAAAGGATTTTCAAATAGGCCCAATCTAAATTTAGCTTCGAGAATTTTCCTGACTGCATCATCGATGCGTGATGGTGTCAATTTACCTGCGTTTACCAATGTCACTACGTGGTCTGCAAAGTAGGGTCCGTGCATATTCATATCCATTCCTGCGCCAACTGAAAATTCGACAGATTGTTTAAAATCTTTTGCAGTATGGTGCCAGATAGCAATCCTCGCGATGTCGTTCCAATCACTCACATAAAAACCCTCAAATCCCCATTGATTTCGCAACAAATCGGTCATCATTGATTTGTCCATGTGACCAGGCATGCCATTAACTTCATTATGAGCAGCCATAATGGAATAGATATTGGCTTCCTTTATAGCTCGTTTCCAAGGTGGCAAAAACATTTCGTAAAGGGTTCTTTTTGATATATCAGTTGGAGCGGCATTTAATCCATTCAGGGATTGAGAGCCGGCAATAAGATGCTTGGCACAGGCGATGACGTGATTGGTTCCCGTAAAATCAGTGGACTGCAAGCCAAGAATGGTTGCAACACCCATATTGCCCACCAAGTAAGGGTCTTCGCCGAAGGTCTCTCCCGAACGTCCCCAACGAGGGTCGCGCAACACATCGATATTGGGTGTGAACGACCAATGGGTTCCTGTGGCACGCATTTCAAGCGCGGTTTCTTCATTTGCTTTTTTTTGAAGGACATCATTAAACGTTGCTGCCTGGGTTATTGGTGATGGATACACCGTAGCTCCATAATATAGGGCATTGCCATGTACCGCATCGATGCCTATAATTAAAGGAATTTTAAGTGGTGCTTGCATGGCCAATTTCTGCAACTCATTGGCTTCTTCTGCAGTGAGGACATGTAGAAATGAGCCTATTTTACCTGCCTTGGTCATATTCTCAATGTCTTGGACCTTAAATCCGGGATAAAAGCCTTTGTCATCGCTTTTTTCAAGTTCATCTTCGGCCATGTCGTTTTCGGCTATTTTCATGTGCTCCAAGCCAACATATTGCGACATTTGCGCAGCTTTGTCCTCTAAGTTCATTCGAGACATTAAATCGTTGACGCGTTCCTCAACCGAAGCTTCCTCATTCATATATATTGGAGCATTTTTACGTTTTTTTTGATTTTGGGCAAGGGAGATATTAGCAAGTAAAATAAAAGTTGACATGTAAAGTAATTTGGTCATAAGGATCGATGTTAAATTATATCTTGATTTTGAGTCTGAGAGATTATGACTCTTATTTGTCTGAAATGTCTGTTCGTGTCTTCATCAACGCTATCAGATTAATTAGCAAAAAAACCTTTAAATTTTAGTGTACAAACCATCGTAGTTTGTAACAAACCATTCATAAATAAAAATTCTGATAGTTTATCTTCTTCAATAAAATGGTATATTATAATTTAGTATGAAACGTTCCTATGTTGTAATTTAAACTCAGCTTACTAGTAAAGTCCATGTCGTCTTAACAGTTTATTTTTCTGTTGGATTCAACCAAATATAAGAATTTTTATAGGGTCGTTTTGGATATAAACTCACAATTGAATACTTTACCCGATTCCGAATAGTCTATTCTAAATTTAAAGGTCTTAATATTAGCTTGTAATCTGGCTGTATCCTTACCATATGTCCATTTTAAATCCAATCTATCTTCTGATGTTTCATTGATGGAAAGTTTGCCAAGAAATGCTTCGGATGTGTTTCGTAAGCGCATCATCTTGAGTTGGTCCTTCACAATGGATTTTTTTAAACCTTCTTTGATATCATTTTCAGTTATTGAGGTACGGTTAATTTCTTTGTGCCCAGCACTTCCTGCTTTATCTGCGGCCTCGTAATTGTTTTTTCCCGCAAAGAGGTCTAGATACCAAACTTGCGGAATGCCTGGCATAAAGATTTGAATTGCTCTAGCCAATAGCAATTTGCTTTCGTCTTCGCCCAAGGCACTAAAAAATGTAGCGTTGACCTGATAGTACGAAATCTTTCTTCCTGCAGGGTCGTATAAATTTTTAACACGACCACCACGCTCTATAATGGTTTCCATAATGGACTCTATTTCTACGTCTTCCAGCAAACCTTTGTTGTAAACCCCTTCAATTTCTTTGCCCTTTAAATCTAAAACGGGGATGCCGTCATGGCAACCGAGCATGTTGATGGTTCTGTAATTTTTTGCAATGATTTCTTCGACCCATTTTAATAGGGCTTTGTTGCTGCCATTTTCTAGGGTATGAATCATTAAGCCGGGTAAGAAAAAATCATAGATGGGATAGCCTTTCTTAGCGACCTCATCATGCAGGCCAAGACCATATTCAGCATGGATTTCGGGCAATACCATGAGATTATTTCTTTGAGCCATCTGATTGATGCGTTCCAGATAGTCCCAAGTTCCAGGTTTGTTGAAGAAGTTAGATTGTCCGATTTCCTTGTGCAAATAGGCAAATGCATCCAATCGTAGAATTTTGCATCCAAAATTGCCTAACTTTGAAAGCGTTTCTTGATAAAATTCCCAAACCAAATCTGATTTGGCATTGACATCCATCTGGCCCAAATAGGATCTCTTTTTTTCTATGATTTGAATAATTTTATTGTTCAAATCATTATTCAATCCCAAATCAATACCCTTAAAATCATGATTTTTTTCAATGAAGCTGTTTACCTTATTACAAATCGATTCAGTTTCCGCAGAACTTAAATTTTTTAATTCCTGCAAGTCATCAGAAGTTATTGTATGATATTGAATATCCTGATAGAAGGTATTCCAATAGGGTTGTTCTGAACCGTCTGGAAACATGACTTTCAAAATGGGCAAACCGGCTTTCCTCATGAATAGTTTATTGAGAAATTTATCATCAGGAATTAGGATACCATTTTCACTCATTGTTCCATGACCTTCCCAAAACGCATTCCAATTGATGAAAAAATCCTTGTATTTAGAGGCTTCGCCAAATTTCATTAAGTCTTTGAATTGAGGGGAGGCTACGGACAAATGATTTAAGACAATATCCAATTTTAACATGATATTGAGTTTATTCAAAGCAGACAGATCTTCCGATGACACCAACGCTTCATTAAGGTTGTAATCAATGATGGAAAAACCTCTGTCCAAATCGCTGTTGAAAAAGGTAGGCAAGACATAAAACAATGAAAAAACATTTTTCATTTCAGGCATTTTGAGCATCTCTATCGCATCACTCAATTTTTTGCCAATACTATCAGGATACGCGTTGAGCATAACGCCGTTGAATGTTTCGGTGTTTGTGGTACGGTTGTCCATATTTTGGTTCATGTCCTCCATAAGCATGTGCTATAAAAGTTTGGAAAGAATGGTAATGTTGTCGGGCAATCTTCCAACATTTTGAAGTTTTAAGGCCGCCAGTTGCAGTGCCACCTCCAAACACTCCTCCACGGGTTTTTCTTTAATGTAGGCGAATAAAAATCCAGACCAGAATGCATCTCCAGCACCAGTGGTGTCCAAGATTTTTTCAACTTTTATGGCTGGTAACTGAATAAGGGGTTGCCCTTTTTGTGATAGTTTAACGCCCTTGCTTGCAAGAGTCAAACATACTATGTCCACACCTTCAGAATGAAAAAACTTGAAAATTTCGTTGTGAGGCAAATGACGCTCAAAAAGTCGTTCCATATCATCTTCACTGATTTTGACTAGCGGATTGAATTTGCAATAGGCTTTGATGACATCAATCGCATTATGCTCGCTATCCCATAACTTTTTGGAGTAGTTGACGTCGATACTCAATTGGCAACCCAATTGAAATGCTTCCTCGGCTTTTTTCAAAATGGTGGATTGCGCAGGATTTTTACTCAAGGCAAAACATGTGGTGTGGAATATTTTGCTATCA
>JBGSXJ010000323.1:0-16313 GCA_041751535.1 Aquaticitalea sp. | reverse complement strand
CACGAGACGCTGGCCGAGGCCGAGAACAACGTCAACGCACTTGCGAGCCCCTACGACAACATCGTTGCCTTCACCCAGACACTCTACGTGCGTGTGGTGAGCTCCGTCCTGACCACCGACTGCGCCACGATCGTCACCATGGCACTGAACGTTCTCACGACCCCCGAAGTCCCGCTCGACCTGGACGACTATGTCATCTGTGACACCAACAGCGATGGCTTCGTGCAGTTTGACCTCACGACCAAGGACACGGAGATACTTGGGACACAGGACCCATTGCAGTACACATTGACCTACCACACGAGCCAGGGCGATGCCGATACGGGCTCTGGCGCGATAGTGAACGTGAACAGCTACACCAATGTCACCAACCCGCAGACCATCTACGTGAGGCTGGAGGGCGCCAATGGCTGCTGGAAGACCGGATCGTTCGAGATCAGGGCCGACCTGCCGCCAACGATCGTGCAGCCGACCCCTTTGAACCTATGCGATGACGGTACCGCCGATGGGATGACGACTTTCGACCTTACGGTTAAGGACAGCGAGATCACCGCTGGCGACGGCAGCCTTTTTGTCAGTTACTATAACAGCAGTGCGGACGCCCAGTCAGGTGCCAACGCGATAGCCCCGGCCACGTCGTACGTGAACATGTCGGTGAACGGCAACCCCGCCAACCCGCAGACACTCTACGTACGTGTGACCGATGGCGATACGGGCTGTACCGCCTTCACGACCCTTACCATACGCGTGCTTCCCAACCCAACACCTAGCCTTGACCCATCGGACCTTGTGCTGTGCGACGACACCAACACGGGCGATGGCGTTGAGATGTTCGACCTTACGGAGAACCAGGCCTATATCCTCAATGGCGAGGGCGGTGTCACGGCCACCTACCATGAGTCCCCTGAAGATGCACAAGCGGGCACTGGCGCCATAGCCGACCCCACGATGTACACCAACCTCAATACCGACAACACACCGCAGACCATCTATGTACGGGTGACCAATGGCACCACGGGCTGCTATGTGGTGGTGGACTTTGACATCCGAGTGGACCCACTCCCTGGGGCCGTTGCGGTGAGCGACTATATCTTGTGCGAGGTCAACACCGACGGCTTTGCGCAGTTCGACCTTACCGGTAAGGACACTGAAGTGCTCAACGGGCAGGACCCGTTGCTGTTCAACGTCACCTACCACGCCACACAGGCAGATGCCGACAACCTGGTGAACGCCCTGTCGAGCCCCTACACCAACACATCCAACCCACAGCAGATATTCGTGGCGATCACCAATGTAAACAGCGGCTGTTCGATAAGCACCCCGAGCTTCAACATCGAAGTTGACAACGGGGCACAGGCGAACGCCGACCTGGCACCGATCGTTCAGGTGACCTGCGATACACTGGGTGGCAACGACGGGCTTGCACAGTTTGACCTTACACAGAACAACGCGGAGGTGCTGGACGGGCAGGACCCAACGGACTTTACCGTGACCTATTACCTTACGCAGGCCAATGCGGAACTCGGTGTGAACCCGATACCTAACACCTACGAAAACATCAGCAATCCACAGGTCATCTATGTGCGGGTCGACAACGACGAGAGGGACGCCGCGGGGATGGACGCTTCCATCTGCTATGCGGTCGCACAAGTGACGTTAAGGGTAGATTTGCTGCCCATCTTTGACCTTGATGACCGCTATACGCTCTGTATCGACACCAACGGCACCGAGGTGATCGGCCCACCGATATTGGACACGGGCCTTGCGGCAGGGACCTATACCTTTGTATGGAGCCTTGACGGAACTGAACTCACGGGCGAGACCGGTCCCTTCCTTACGGCATCACAGGGCGGTACCTATAGTGTTGAGGTCACCAATGCCACCACAAGCTGTGTTAACACAGACAGTGCGCAGGTGATTGTGAGCTCACCGCCAACGGTAACTGTTGAGGTGGCCACACAAGCTTTTTCAGATAATGGCGTTATAGTAGCAGAGGCGACCGGAGATGGCATCTATGAGTACAGCCTCGACAATGGGCCATGGCAGGAGAGCGGCACCTTTGAGGGCGTTTCCTTTGGCGAGCATGTGGTTACGGCCAGGGACATCAACGGCTGCGGTGAGGCAAGTGGCACTGTGACTTTGCTCAACTATCCCCAGTTCTTCACCCCGAACGGTGACGGTAGGAACGAGACCTGGAACATTGTTGGCTTTGCCGACCAACCGAGTACAAAAATTTATATCTTTGACAGGTTTGGAAAACTGTTGAAGCAGATCAGCCCTTCGGGCCAGGGCTGGAACGGTACCTATAACGGGGAGCAGATGCCAACCAGCGACTATTGGTTCAGCGTGGAGTACGTGGAGCCGTCAACAGGGCAACAGAAACAGTTTAGATCACATTTTACATTGAAAAGATAAGATACATGAATTTAAAAAAGTATTGTTTAATAGCATTTACAGGATTTATTACACAGTTCGGAACTGCTCAAGAAGGTTTACCAATATATTCTGACTACTTAACCGACAATTATTATTTAATCCATCCATCCATGGCTGGTGTTGCAAATTGTGCAAAAGTTAGATTAACAGCACGCAAACAATGGTTTGGGCAGGAAAATGCACCTGCTTTGCAAACGTTAAGTGTCAATAGTAGAATAGGCGAATCACCATCTGCAGTTGGGGCTATTGTGTATAATGATAAAAACGGTTATCATTCACAAACTGGGGCTTCATTGACCTATGCACATCATATTATGTTCTCCCGAAACGAAATCGATTTGAATATGTTGTCATTTGGGTTGAGTGGAGGAATTATTCAATACAAGTTGGACGAAACCTCCTTTTTGCAAGATGGTTTTGATCCGATTATTGCTGGAATTGAACAAAGCTCCACCAATTTTAATATTGATTTTGGATTTTCCTACCATTTGATTAATTTTTATGCACATGCTACGGTAAAGAATGTACTAAATAATGATGGTATTAATTCCAATGCTAATGGAGTGTTTAAATTCGATAACTTAAGAACATTCTTATTTTCTGCAGGAAATACATTTAGTAAAATAGGTAGTGAATGGAGTTATGAGCCGTCGATAATGTTTTTATACAGAGATGGTACAAAGGAATCTTCTATTGACATTAATGGTAAGGTTTATAAGGATATGGACTTTGGAAAGATTTGGGGTGGCTTGTCCTACAGAAGAAGCCTTGATGGCGCTGAATTTTTGGAAGGATCGGAAGTAAGTAGCCAGAAACTACAATATATTACGCCATTTGTGGGTGTTAATTACAAAAGTTTTGTGTTTGCTTATACCTACTCCTATCAATCGAATTCGGTAGTATTTAATAATGGTGGTTTTCACCAGTTAACTCTTGGATACAACTTTAACTGTAGACGTGAGAAATATGAGTGTGATTGCCCAGCGGTCAACTGAAAAAAACAGGAAAGCCTCGTAATTACGAGGCTTTCCTGTTTTAATAGCCATCATCCCAACTATAATTTTTCTTTTTTGCTTGCGTCTTTATGGCGTTTATCATAGCACTTTCAAGACTGTTATTGCCTTCTTTTTGTTGATTCATTACATATATACGGCGCTTTTCATTGAGTGTTTGGATTTCCTCTTGAACTTCTTCCCGCTCCTTACTTTTGTTAGAGATGAAAGCCTTGATTTCAGATACAGATTTTCCTTTTAATTCTGTGGGTAGATCAGTATCCTTTAAATCATCATAATTTATTGACTTTGATTTTTCTGCATCCACCAAATCCCATGTATCGTTTGTATATAAATGTGAGCTTTTGCTGATAGTTCGGCTGACGGCGTTTTCATTGCTATATCCTCTAGCATTGCTATCTTGTTCCGATTGTAAGGCCATTTTTTGTTTGCCCAAACTTCCATATGCCATGTATGTATTGTTTAGTTTTTGGTTTAAATGTAGAATCTTATCATCATAAGGTGTTGCTATATAGGTCGTTGCTTGGTTGTGGTTGATGGCCATATAATTGCCTTGAGTTAAATCAGCACCATCTTTCCAATAGCCGGAAACACCTTGGTTGTAGTCACCACAGAAAATTGTATTGACGGTTATATCTTTGGTTTTGGCTAATATTGCGGCGTCTTTATAATTTACGAGACCTTGAGTGAACGGTTCATTTCCAGCTATGAAAATCAGTTTTAAATCATCAGGATTTTTGCCCCAGTTCAATTGATTGATAGAAGTTTGAATAACATGTCCACAGTATTCTTCACCACCATTGGTCGTTAATGAAAATAGCTGTTTTGATATTTCATCCAAGTCATTGCTAAAGGCCAATACTTGTCGAATATATCCTTCTTGACTATTTAATCTATCATTGCCATATTCATAAAGTGCAATTTGAAGATTGGGTTTTTGATCCTCACATTTTGCATAGGACAATTCGTTGACGATTTCCCATAATTGTGCCTTGGCTTGATCTATTAAACCATCCATGCTGTTGCTGGTATCGAGCAATAAAGCTACTTTGATGAATTGTTCACCAGAAATAAGTTGTACAGTTTCGGCAATTGCCAAATCAGTATCAGGGTTCTTTTTGTTGTTGGCGTTACAGGATGTAAATCCGAGGACACACAAACACATAACTGTTGTTATTAAAATTGTTTTCATATATAGATATTTATTGTTTTTTAATGGTCTTCCGATAACTATCGGGATCAATTCGCAAATTTTCATTGGTGTTTGCATCTAGTTTCCGTTATGCTCATTTCATTTGATTATTTATTTGTGTTTAACTCCTTTACATCTATAGTTCCATTGGGAGATACGACGTAGTATTTATGAATCAATTCTGTTTTTGTTTCTGGTTTTATTTCTTTCTTTGGTTTTGGATTGTATTGTAGTTTGACGTTCATTCCAATTTGGATGACTGGTTCCAAAATGGCGGCATTGATAACTACGTCATAATGTTGATAGGATAGCGGTTCATAATAATAGGAGATTTGTTTTTTGGCTGACAACACCCCTTTGTTTTTCTTGATGGCTTCAAATGAAACGCTATTAAAGGCTTGGTAACTTCGGTAAAAATCCTTTGGGAAATAGCAGTATTTATCATCTGCGATAGACACATCATAATCATCCAGGTTAAAGCCCAATAATTTATAGTAGGCTTTCTTCTCCTCAATCAATTTTAAAAGTTCAGCTTGAAGATTTTTATATACTTCGGCAATGTCTTCTATGAAGTAATCAACTTTTACAAGATTGTAAATTTCACTTTCGGCGCAAGCGGTCAAGATATCTTCAAACTGAACAGTTTTAGTGAACTGAATATGGATGTTTTGTTGTAATTCAAATCCACTTGGGACTTCCGTGTAGGTTTTGCTGAATAATTTTTTTTGTACCTCAATTTCATAATTTGGAATAAAGGAAATTACATCAATGACAATGTCCTTTTCTAGAATACCTTCAGCTTTTAACTTTTGTCTTACGCTATCAATTCGCTCATTGATAAGTCTGTTGGCTTCTTCGGCAGTTTCACCAATCTGTGACAAATTGAATACAGCGGTATAGGTGACCGCTTTGACGTTTTGAAGCGCTTTGACGTCGATGAAAAGAACGTTACTAGGATTCAATACTTTATTGATTTGCTGTTGGACGGTTGGGTTGTAAATAGCAGCATTGCCGCTCATTGCGATGTTTTGCCGTGATATTTGAAAATCCTCGTTATTATAATTGCCTAGATGTTGCGCAAAAGTTGCATAGAGAATAAAAAGTTGGAATACAACTATTAAAATTAACTTTTTCATACGGATTGATTTTTGAATCATGCCGTAAATCTAAAATCAACTTTCATTTATAAAAAACAGTAATGAGTCACCAAGCTGCTTTAATGAGTATACGTATTCATGTAATGAGGGAAGTCTATATTTTTAAAGTAAAAAGTAGTGTTTTGCCAAATGATAGATTTTATTTACTCGATTAAAGTGTGTAAGTTTGATTTCATTGAAAACATAACATGCGAATTACTGTTATATATAGCATCCTATTTTGTCTGTTTTTCCCAATACAGACCATTGTCGCCCAACAGCAAAACAATAGGGCAGAAGCACCAATGTTTGTTGTTAGAGGCTCGGTTAGGGAAAGTGATACTTATAAGCCGATTTCTAAAGTCAACATAGAGGTCAATGGCGGCGCATATACAGTCACCAGTTCTGATGGTTCTTTTAACATTAAGGTGAGAAAAGGTGATGAATTAATAATTCGACATAAAGATTTTGAGACCATTTACTATACTATAAAGGATGATGATCGCATTACTGTGGAAGTCAAACCAGCCGTTCAACAGCGTGCAGTAAATTCCAAATACAAGACGAATGTTAAGGCTTTTAACTCGCTGATCGATTCGGCTGCGACCTATTTAAAAAAGGACGCTCAAAAAAGCATACAATTTGTGACCGAGGCACTTTCTCAAAGCAATTCAAGCAGTGAAAACGGACAAGCTTACGGACTTCTTGCGGATGTCTATATGCAATGGAAACAATTTGATTTGGCGGTTTCCAACTATCGTATTAGTATTCAAAACAATGCGACCAACGATGTTCGGATGAAGTTGGCAAAAGCCTACGAAAGTAACAAAAATTACCAAGAAAGTATTGAAACCTATTCTGCAATTAAGAAAGAGGAACTTTCCAACTACCAATTAACGAGTTTGTACGAAGGTTTAGGAGATACCCATAGTGCAATCAAAAACTATAACGCCTCAATTGAATCTTATAAAAAGGGATTGGCAGTTGCCAAAAAACATTTGATTGCACCAAAAGTCACCGATTTAAATTCAAAAATTGCCCAGACCTATAACGCTTCAGGAAAAACTGCCCAAGCCCATGATTATTTTGAAAACTCTCTTTCTTTAGCATCAAGGGAAAACAAAAAAAGAGCTGCAGAAGAAAAAGTGAAAGTGGCGGATTTTCAGAATACCAATAGAGCCTATGATGATGAAATAAATTTAAGAAAACAGGCATTGGTGGAGATAAAGGACATTGAAAAAGATTCTCTTATTACCAATGAAAGTCCGTTGACCTCCCAAAAACAAAATTATAAGATTGGTAATGCCTATTTCCTGCAAGGGGATTTTGCAAATGCCATCCCTTATCTCGAAAAAAGTATCATAGAAGCAAATAAAAAGGCAGATTTGGTCGTAAAAAAAGACGCTACCAAAAAACTCTCTGATCTCTATGAAGATGCAGGTGACTATGAAAAAGCCTATGCAACCTACAAGGAATACACAGAAGTTGTTGATGAGCTCTATGTAAAGAAAGAGCAGGAAATCTCACAAGCCGCCCGTTTTAGCAGGGACATCGTTGCCAAGCAAAACCGTATTACAGGTCTAGAAACGGATAGAGAACTCTCTGAAAGCAAATACCAATTGACCACCGAACGCAATAAAAGGCAAGAACTAATCATTTATTCACTTATTGGTGGTTTGATATTACTTTTGGTGACGGCCTATTTTATGTATAAATACATCAAGCAGCAAAAATTTGCAAACAATCTATTAGCGCTAAAATCGCTGCGAAGTCAAATGAACCCTCATTTTATTTTCAATGCCTTAAATTCAGTCAATAGTTTTATCGCTTCAAATGATGAACGAACGGCCAATAAATACCTCTCAGATTTTTCCACTTTAATGCGTTCGGTGCTGGAAAACAGTGATGAAGATTTTATTCCATTGAAAAAGGAAATTGAACTTTTGGAATTATATACCAAATTGGAACATTTCCGGTTTAAGGATAAATTTGATTACACGATTTCAGTTGCTGATAATGTCAATGTTGATGAGTTTCAGATTCCACCAATGTTGTTGCAACCTTATATAGAAAATGCAGTTTGGCATGGCTTACGGTATAAACCGGAAAAAGGACAATTGGATATTCATATCGCAGCTAAAAGCGAGTCCGAGATCACTATTAGCATTTCAGATAACGGTATTGGACGGAAACGTTCCAAATCACTGAAAACAGAACATCAACAAAAGCAAAATTCAAAAGGAATGGGCAACATCAAAAAGCGTGTCGCCATTTTGAATGAAATGTATAAAGACAAGGTAGATGTGTTTGTAGATGATTATCAGGATATTGAGGATGCAGGAACCAAAGTGGTTGTAACTTTAAAAAAAGATTTAGAATATTAAATATTCGATATTAAATATTAAATATCGCATATTTTACATATTATTGAAAATTAAGATTTACAGGGACTTATGAAACTAAACGCAATCATCGTCGAAGACGAAAAAAACAGTAGGGAAATTTTAAGAAATTATCTCAACAAATACTGTCCCAATGTTCATATTTTAGGTGAAGCATCCAATGTTGATGAGGCGTTGGTGCTCATTCGCAATAACGATCTAGATGTTGTGTTTTTGGATGTCGAAATGCCTTATGGGAATGCCTTCGATTTATTGGATAAGGTAGGCGATATCAATTTTGAAACCGTTTTTGTGACCGCTTATAATCAATATGCGATTGATGCTTTAAATGCGCATGCTTCTTATTATTTGATGAAACCAATCTCAATTGACGAACTTATCAAAGCTGTTGATTATGTTGCAGAAATCAAGTCAAAGGAAGATGCGCTTCAAGATCAGGTGTTGATTCCAAAAACCAATCTTGTAAATGGAAAAATAACCATTCCGCAGCTTGATGGTTTCGAGATCATCAATACATCTGATATTTTATATTGTAAGGCAGATGACAATTACACCGAAATTTATCTCAACACCAATAAAAAGAAATTGGTAAGCAAAACGCTAAAATATTTTGAAGACGCCTTGAATGACACTAGTTTTGCAAGAATCCATAAATCCTATTTGGTCAACGTTAACGAAATTGTAAAATACGTAAAAGGCAAAGGTGGAAGTGTGGTATTGAGCAATGGCAAGGAAATCATGGTTTCGGCTTCCAGAAAATCAGAATTACTATCTTACTTTAAATAAAGAGTGACCACTCGAGTGCTTCGGGATAAAAACTTAAAGATATGCCAATCGTAAAACCAGTAAACGGAAAACAGCCACATATACCAGATGATTGTTACATTGCCGAAAATGCAACCATTGTGGGCGATGTTGTAATGGGTAACCAATGCAGTGTTTGGTTTAATGCGGTCATTAGAGGTGATGTCCATTTTATAAAAATGGGCAATAAGGTGAACGTTCAAGATGGTGCCATTATTCATGCTACCTATCAAAAATCACCCACCAACATAGGCAATAACGTATCCATAGGACATAATGCCATTGTGCATGGCTGTACCATTCACGATAATGTGCTTATTGGGATGGGAAGTATAGTAATGGACGATTGTCTGATTGAGAGCAATAGTATCATAGCCGCTGGAGCTGTGGTGACTCAAAACACAAGGGTTGAAGCAGGCAGCATTTATGCAGGTGTGCCGGCCAAAAAAGTCAAAGACATTAGTCAGGATCAAATTTCTGGTGAGATAGACAGAATAGCCAACAACTATGTGAAGTATTCTGGTTGGTTTAAAATATAAAAAAAGCTGCCAAAAAATAATTTGACAGCTTTTAAAACCTGAAAGCAGGGAATTAATTTTTAATGAACTTTTTAGTCGTTTTGTTATTCTCTGAATAGATATTAATCATATAAACACCCGCGCTCAAATCAGAGACATTGATATTTACATCAGAGGCATTGTTAACAGACATTGCTTTCACTATTCTACCATTAAGATCCATAATTTCGATATTCGAAATTGTCAGGTTGGTAACATTTAAATGCAATACGTCCTTAACAGGATTTGGATAAAGTTTTATTGAAGCTGAAACAGGAGCTTCAAGTTCTTCTAAACCTAACAGAGCTTCCGTGGCGGTTGCTCTAGCAGTATAATTATCAAATCTGGAAACTGAAGACACTGCGTTTCCAGTCCCTGCCGCCACAACAAAATCAACCTCGTCAGGATCTATGCCTATTTCAGTACCAGTCACACTTGCATAAAAACCTGGCCCTTTCCAAGTAACTAAACCAGTGGTTTTATTAAATGCAAAACCAATACGGTACCAAGTGCTAGCTAGTAATGGTAATGGAGCATTCGCCGCACCTAAATTGAAGAAATAAGTTCCAATTGTACCATTATTATTGTACCTAGCTAATCCAGTAATAACTTTAGTTTCTGGAACAAATCTAAAGCCAGCAACAGTTTGCCCAGCGGCGTTATAAAGTCTGAAGCCCGTAGTACTTTTGCTGGTAGTGGCTGCACCTGTGAAAAAGTCGTATTCTATTTCGATAACATCATTATCCAATGTTCTTGTGCCCCAAGTTGTAGCTAAATCAGTTTTCCAGGTAATTTTTGACTCTGTGGCATTTGGTGGACCAGTTATTTGGTAAACCTTCCCTTGTGTGGCATTATCTGCAACAATTTGAAAATCAGCTACTGTAGCTGAAACCACGGGAGCCACTGAAAAAGTGAAGTATCCACCTTGGCCTGCAGTTGTACCTGTCAGGTCAGTGCCTACATTTCCGATTGTTAGACCTTCATAATCTGCAGACTCTAACAATTGAGCATTCATAATAAAACATCCACCTAGGAATGTTACTAAAAGTAAAGTTTTTTTCATATTATATTTGATTTAGAAATTCACTCAAATGTATGCTATTTATTGACTGAAAAAATAAAGTAGAAAAAAAGATTTATGAGTCTTAAATCGAGTCATTAATACAATATAAAGCGCTGAAAAATAGCTATATATGATATAATAATTTTAATATATAAGTGTTATAGGAAATTTTCTTAACAATTCGTAGACCATTGAATGCGAAAATTATTTAATTAAAACCGCAGATATTCAATTTTAAATTGTTTTTTAAGGATGTCCTTCAGAATGGTAACATCACCATTTGTAAAAAATTGATTTTTTGAGGTTGACTTTTGGTCATTCAATAACTGGTGTTTTTCTAAAACTGCTTTGGTTTGTCTTGCAACGGCTTCACCTGAATCAATGATCTTTACGTGTTTTGGAAGCATTTCGAGTAATAAAGGCATCAAATAGGGATAGTGGGTACAGCCTAACACCAAATAATCGATATTGGCTTCAATCATGGGTTGGAGGAACATTTTAAGTAAGGAACGCATTTCATCACTATAGGTTTTCCCTTGTTCAATTAGGCTCACGATGCCCTCACCAACTTGTTCAATGACATGTATATTATCGCTGTATAAATTTGTGGTTTCATGAAATAATTCGCTCGAGAGGGTTCCCTTTGTTGCCAAAATCCCGATAGCTTTTGTTTGGGTGTTTAATGCTGCAGGTTTTATGGCAGGTTCTATTCCGATAAACGGAATGTTAAAATTACGTCGTAAAGTTTTTATGGCATTTGTTGTTGCTGTATTGCAAGCCACTACGATGATCTTTGCGTCTTTTTTAATAAGCAGTTCAGTGTTTTTTATGCTTAAGTTGATGATTTCAGCTTCTGTTTTGTTGCCATAGGGCGCGTTGAAGCTATCAGCAAGATAAATTGAATTTTCATAAGGAAGTAAGGCATGTATTTCCTTGAAAATAGACGTGCCTCCAATACCAGAGTCAAAAATGCCGATAGGTTGAGTGTTCATAAGTTACAAAAATAAAAAAGCCGCTTGTTAAAAGCGGCTTTCTTTAATAAATTATTCACAAGGAATTAGAATCCCAATTCTTTTTTTACATCTGCCAAAAGATCTTTACCATCGGCTAACAAAACTCCTGTTCCTTGAGTAGAATCCAAGATGTATTGAAAACCTTGGGCTTTTCCTACTTTTTGAATCGCTCCTTTTGCTTTCTCAAATATAGGTTTCATTAATTCACCTTCCTTTTTTTGAAGGTCTTCTTGAGCAGTAGCCTGGTACTGACGGATACTTTGTTCAATAGTCTGCACTTCTTCGGCTCTTTTTCTGTTTTCGTCTTCAGTTTTAGTATCTACTTCAGCTTGGTATTGCTTAATTTTATTTTGATACTCTGTGGCCATCTTTTGAATTTCAGCTTCGTAGGTTTTGGAAAGCTTTTCCAATTCCGTTTTAGCGGAAACCATTTGTGGCATTGCCTCTATCAATTCACTGGTATTGATATGCGCAACTTTGGTTTGAGCCGTTGTAAAACTTGTCGCTCCCATAAATAGGATTGCTACACATAAAAGGGTTTTAAATTGTTTCATTTTTTAAAATTTGAATTACTTGTTATTATTAATTGTTTTTAGTTATTCTTGGGTACAGAGTCATTCTTTTTATTTTGTGCTTCTCTTTCCTCTTTTGCTTTTTTACGGTCCTCTATTATTTTGCGTTTTCGTTCTTCCAATTCCGCTTTTCGTTTCTCGCGGTCAATAATAGCTTGTTGTCTTTTTTCTTCGGCAATTTCTGCTGGTGTTTTTCCTGTTGTTTGCACCGGTGATTTTGGATCTGCATTGAGAGCTGCAGTACTATCTAATGGTGTCCTATTGATAGTATCGCGTTCTGCTTTTGCTTTTGCACGATCGTCCAATATTTTTTGACGTCTTGCATCGGCTGCTGCTTTTAGTGAGTCACGTGTTTTTAGTTGTTGTTCCTGACGTTCTTGTATCGCTATTTCACGAGCTGATTTTTTTTCTTCCAACGCTTTTTGGCGTTCATCCAACTCTTCGTTTATCACTGGTACTATTTCTTCATTTTCTGCTTCACGGCGTTGCGATTTGGTCGTGGCTTGCGTACGTTTTGATGAGCGTGTGATGCTTCTCAATACCAATTCGCTGATATCAAATCGTTCTGCGGAATACAGCATAACTAAATCAGCCGATTTATCAAATATAAAATCATACTGTTTGTTGCCTGCAATTTCCTGAACAGCTGCAAAAATTTGATCTTGAATGGGCTGAATCAATTGTTGTTTTTGAATCATTAAGTCACCATTTGGGCCAAATCGTTTTTGTTGATAGTCTAAAACTTCCGCTTCTTCAAAGGTGATATCTTCCAACCGCTCTTCATAAAGTCCTTTTGTTAAAAGAACACTTTCGCTGTTCAACTGTTTTTTCTTTGTGTCAATTGCATTCAATCGCTGCTCGATTTCTGCCTTCCATTGTTGAACTTTACCTTCCAATTGTATAGTAGCTTCTTGATACTCGGGAACATTTTGTAAAATATATTCAGTGTCTATATAACCTATCCTTACACCTCGTTGTGCATTTGCAACAACGCTTGAAAGACCTATAATTGCCAATAAAAAAAGAACTTTAAATTTTTTCTGTATCAATAATTTTGAATTAAAGTACAGATGGGACATTTTCAATTGTGATTTTGCGGTGTTGGTAAAATTCAAGAAAATATGTTTCATCTGTTTGTAACTTTATGATTTATGGTAAAAACTATAAATTTCTAAAATGACAATTTTGAATTTCGTGAGAGCCATTTTGAGTTAATATTTTTCAAATTAACGAAATATATTCCAAAAAATTTTCACACCACTGCTAAATCATTAAAGTATCATTAGAAAATATCGTGCCAAACTTAAAATTGCTGTCCGATGATAAAGTGTGTTTCCCAACCATTTCTAACCGTTTGGCCTGGTAGTGCATCAAAGCCATAACCAAAATCGATACCCAACAAACCAAATGCAGGCATGAATATTCTCAAACCGAGACCGGCAGATCTATTAAGGTCAAAAGGATTGTAATCCCTGAAATTATCAAATGATGCACCAGCTTCCAAAAAGCCCAAAGCAAATATTTTAGCCGAACCCTCCAATGTAATTGGATATCGTAACTCCATAGAAAATTTGTTGTATATCACACCGCCATCCTGTGATGAAAGCGATTGATTTGGATACCCTCTTAATGCAATGGCCTCTCTACCATCCAACGCAAAATTACCGAGACCATCTCCACCAACAAAGAACCTTTCAAAAGGAATAACACCTCGGTCATTATTGTATGCTCCGAGATAACCAAATTCCAAAGTTGATTTTAACACCAATTTCGTAACGATGCTCTGATACCAATCGGCTTTAAACTTAATTTTATAGAATTCCAACCATTTGTAGCGTTCCTGGTCAATTTCTCCAATTCGTGCAAAATCGGCTGGATCTCTTGGGTCTAAGCCATCTCGTTCGTTTTTGAGTGCTTCATAATCCGTACTGTTGAACAATGAATACGGAATTGATAACTTTGCTGTTATAGCAAAATTTGAACCTCGTATTGGGTAAATAGGGTCATTTGCTGTATTATTTCTACTCAAACCAACCGTATAAGCAAGATTATTTGAATAGCCATCTCCAAAGGTAAATAACCCCGTGTTATAATTTTTTAAATCATAATGCTGAAAGCTAATGGCTTGAGACAACGTGAAATAATCATCAGGTACTGATAAACGTCTTGCTAAACCCACCGTAAGACCAGTTATGTTAAATCGTTTACTTTTATCTGCATCTCTTGTTTGTGGGTTGTACAAAAACTGTTTTGTATGGGACAGCGATGTTGAAAATTGTACAGGTCTTTTTCCGCCCATCCACGGTTCAGAAAATGAGAAACTATAGGTTTGAAAAAATCGACTCGCTTGCAATCTCAATGCCAAACTTTGCCCATCACCAGATGGAATAGGTTTATATGCTTCCTTATTAAACAGGTCCTTAATCGCAAAGTTGTTGAATGACAAACCTAGTGTACCAATAAATCCGCCTCCGCCATATCCGCCTTGAAGTTCTATTTGACTCGCACCAGCCTCTACAACGGCATATTCCATATCCAACGTTCCATCTACTGGATTTGGATTTTTGAAGTTAGGCGAAATTTTTTGAGCATCAAAGAATCCTAATTGACCAAGTTCCCTTATGGTACGAACAACATTGGCTTTACTATATAATTGACCCGGACGAGTACGTAATTCTCTATAGATGACATGGTCGTTTGTTTTATCATTCCCTACAACTGTAACATTATTGAAATATGCTGGTTTTCCTTCCGAAATACGAATTTCCATATCGATAACATTACCATCGGCACTTACTTCTACAGGATTTATGGAAGAGAATAAGTATCCTGAATTCTGATATAAATTAGTAATATCAGCGGCATCAGGCTTTGTGTCATCAGCAATACGCTTTCTTAACTCAACGCCATTATAAGTATCTCCTTCATTGATTCTTAAAAGGCTCTGTAATTGTTTATCAGTATACACGCTATTTCCTACAAAGCTAATTTTTCCGAATGTGTACTTTTCGCCTTCTTCAACATTGATGAACAAAGAAATTGTCTTGTCATTATTTTTGATAATGGAATCAGAAAGAATTCTCGCATCCCTAAAACCATTTTCTTTGAACTTATCGATAACAGAAACTAAATCTGTTTTATAGTCAGCAAGTACATATTTAGACCGTTTTAAAACACGGATGAAGTTTTTTTGCTTCGTATTCTTCATGGCTTTGCGAAGCTTTTTATCACTTATTTCCTCATTGCCATTAAAGGTGATACTTTTTATTTTTATTTTTTCACCCTTGTCGATATCAACGGACATATTCACGCGACTTTTTTCGATAGAATCGGTGACTTCTGTAGTGTTTATGGTGACAGATGTGTTATAGAAACCATCTTTTTTATATTTGTTAATGAGGTAGTTTCTGGTTGTGGTGATGAGGTTTTCGGTTACTTTGGCACCTTTAGTAAGTTTGTTTTCGGTAATGATACCCTCCTTTTTAGACTTCTTGACTCCTTCGATGGTCACTTCGTTAAGTTCGGGAAGATCGATAAGATTGATTTCTAAATAGGCTACATCTCCTTCTGTTCTTGAAAGATAAATGTCAATAGCACTAAAAAGTTTGGAATTCCAAAGTTTTTTTAACGCTTCACTGATTTCTTCTCCAGGAATCGATATTTGAGCCCCTTTTCTTAAACCCGAATACGTAATGACTGTCTGTTCGCCAAAATTGGTGTTGCCCGTTACCGTGATTTCACCTATGGTATATTTTTTATCGTTATTATATTTAATGTCCTGCGCGGTAGCTATATTTGAAACTATACATAGTAAGGCAATAAAAAAGGTATTAAGAAGTGTCTTCAAAAGTATGTTGTTAGCTAAGTTGTTCACTTGTTTTTCCAAATCGTCGTTCTCTATTTTGATATTCAATCAACGCATCATATAGGTCAGCCTTTTTAAAGTCTGGCCATAAAATGGGTGTAAAATATAATTCGGCATACGCTATTTGCCATAATAAAAAATTACTGATTCGCTGTTCCCCACTGGTTCTTATGAGCAAATCTACGTCTGGTAAATTTTGCGTGTAAAGATGCTTATTTATAATGGATTCGTCAATAGAATCAACAGAAATTATATTATTT
>JBGSXJ010000322.1:0-3420 GCA_041751535.1 Aquaticitalea sp. | reverse complement strand
CTCTAATTTACAAAAAAAATGTGAGAAAACTTTCTCTTATTTTGCGCTATCAAAACCATTCAAAATACAAGCCTGATACAATGACTCCTATAATAAGTACTATTAAAACGATAACGACAAAGGTGGTTGTAAAAAGTGTCGTTGAATCTTTTTGAAAAATAAAATTTCTTGTTTTTTCGTTTTCTTCTTTAATAATTGGCATATGTCTAAATGTTTTAGTTGATTATTTTTTAATATAAACTGTCTTCCGATTGATAAATTCATGGATCCCTTCTATTGAAAGCTCTCGCCCATAGCCCGAAGCTTTGGTTCCCCCAAAAGGAAGGCGTGCATCCGATTTAACAAGGTCATTGATAAAAAAGGCACCATCTTCTATATCATCAATATAGCCTTGAACAATTTCGATATTGCTTGTAAAAACCATGGTACCCAGTCCAAATCGTGTATTGCAAGCCAATTCAAATGCCTCCTTTGTGTCTTTTGCTTTTATAAGTGCAACTAGAGGACCAAAAGTTTCCTCATCAAATACGGGCATTCCTGGTTTTACGTTTTCCAAAATAGTTGGCTCAAAATACGCATTGTCTTGTGTATTACCAACGGTTAATGTAGCTCCTTTTTTTAAGGAATCCTCCACCTGTTTTTTTAAAATATCTGCTAAATCTTTTCTTGCCAAAGTACTTATATCTGTTGATTCGTTCAGTGGGTTTTCAAAATTTAGCGATTTGGTCTTTAGTTTGAATCGCTCTAGGAAATCATCATAAATTTTTTCGGTCACAATAAAGCGTTTTGCAGCAATACAACTTTGACCTGAATTTTGCATTCGGGCATTGAAGATGATTTCGAAATCCCTATCGAGATTGGCGTCGTCCAATACAATGCAAGCGTTGTTACCGCCAAGTTCGAGGACACATTTTTTTAAATGTTTTCCGGCTATGGCGGCTATGGTTCGGCCTGCCGTCTCACTTCCTGTTAAGGAAACTGCTTTAATGATATCATTCTCAATTATTTTCTCGACCTGATCATGATCGGCTAAAACTGTTTTATAACATCCTTTAGGATAGCCGGCTTTCTCAAACAATTCCTCTATTAATAATGCACATCCAGTGACATTTGATGCATGTTTCAAAATCACAGTGTTACCAGCAGTTAAGGTAGGTATGACAAAACGAATGGCCTGCCAAAAAGGATAATTCCAAGGCATGATCCCCAGAATACAGCCCAACGGGTCATAGCTTATATAACTTTCGTGTGCGTCGGTTTCTATGAGTTCGTCTGCGAGAAACTCTTCGGCATTGGTGGCATAAAAGCTACAAAGAGTGGCACATTTTTCAATTTCCGCGATACTCTGAACAATTGGTTTGCCCATTTCGAGTGTTATTTGTTTGGCGTACGCTTGTTTGTCGTCCTTAAAAATCTGAACGAGATTGTTCAATAATCGGCATCGTGCCTTAATAGAAGTCCTTTTCCACTGATGGTAGGCTTCTTCAGCAGTATCAATAATGGACTTGATTTCTACTGGCGAATGAAGTTGATATTGATTTAGTGTTTTATTTGTAAATGGATTTGTGGTCTTGATCTTTTTGGGCATCTTATAAATGTTGATATGTTAAAATCATTGTAAAGCCTTTTGTGATTCGAACTTTAGATGTTAAATTTACAACAAGTGACTTCTATAAATTACTTCAATTGACATAATTGTTAACTTATATTAGAGATATCCAAAACAGTCAAATATTTAATCTATTGCGATATGGCTTAAGGTAAAATCGAAGTAAATTTGAATTCTATAATAATAAATCAAACAGTTTAACTTAAAATTAAATTAAAATGGGAAATAACAGTAGTAATACACTTATCGGAATTTTAGCAGGAACAGTAATTGGTGCAACTTTGGGAATTTTATTTGCTCCAGATAAAGGGATTAACACTAGACACCGCATATCAGAAGAGACTTTGGCTGCCAAAGATAGATTGGCTACGGGAGCAGTTCATTTAAAAGATAGGATTGTGGAAACTGTAATTGCAAAAAAAGGGACGTTGGAAGAGCAAATGGAAGATATGGTATCTAATGCAAGTTATAAAACAGAGGATGTCATCACAACTCTTGAGAACAAATTGGCTCAGTTAAAAGACAAAAACAAAAAATTCCAAAAGAATAATACCATATAAATTACGTATGTCAAGCATATTCGAATCTATAAATAACACCTCCGACAAAGCAGTAGACATCAGTGAGAAATATCTAAAAGACTCACACGATTACTACAAGTTAAAGATATTTCAACAGCTTACGATCTCCATTAGTTTGGTGGCGAAAGTTTTGATTATTGGCGGATTGTTATTTATAGGTTTGATTTTTTTATCTGTAGCCGCAGCAATCTTCATCGGACAGCAGTTGGGTAATGTTGCCTTGGGCTATCTTGTGGTAGCTGGGATATTTCTAATTATTGGAATCATTATTTACGTTTCAAGAAATATAATCAACAAGAAGATTATTGAAACATTATCGCTAAAATTCTTTAATGCCTAATTTTATGAAGACTTACAACTCTTTCGAAGAAATAGATTATGATCTCGAGCGCTTAAAACTCGAACGTCAAATAAGTATTGAAAAATTAAAAGGCGTGAAAGATGAATTTGCAGAAAACCTAAAACCAATACTATGGGTCGGTCCAGCTTTAAAAGTGGCAGGTAAAGTGGGAATATTTCTCTTATTAAGAAAAATGTTCCGTTAGTTAAGGTAAAAATTCTTATTAATTTTCTTCATCAACAGTACTTACAATCTGACTTTTATATTCGTGCGGTGTTATCGCATATTTTTCCTTAAATATTTTAGAGAAATAACTTCGGCTTGTAAACCCGATGGTATAAACAATTTGCGAGATATTCAAATCGCAATTATTCATTAGGTCCCTTGCAGCTTCAAGACGCACGTGACGAATATATTCAGTAACAGTTCTCAAATAAAGAAACTTGAATCCTTCTTGCAGTTTGGCTTGGGAAAGTCCAGAATCTTTAGACAATTGATCAAGTGAATAGTTAATGGAGGGATCTTCCGTTATTTTACTTGCATATCGTTTGATAATCTTTAATTCATCCTTCAATAGCGTGTTTGGCACAATGTCTGTTTTAAAATATTTATCGTGCCTGGATATATGCATGGACAGCAACTGATAGACTTCGCCTTCCATTTGAAGAATTCTGGTGATGCCCTTACTATTTATATCACGTAAGGTTTTTACATGATCTTCCATCTTAAGATGTATGGGACTGAAATAAGCAAATTGATGATCATTTTTGGTGTCTTTGAAAACTTCGTGAAGTTTGTCATTGAGCAGTGCAACATTATTGTTCCGCTTCTTAAGGAACTCTTTTCTTTCGATATTAATGTAGTTGATTTCTAGATGTTTTCCTTTAGGA
>JBGSXJ010000321.1:0-14565 GCA_041751535.1 Aquaticitalea sp. | reverse complement strand
TTTCAAACCTATCGAATCAATTTAGATTTGATAAATTTGGAAACCAACAACGAGGAAATTGCCAAAGAAAATCTTGACATCACACTGGCCAAATATAGAATAGGAACCATTCCAACCATTGAGTTTAGAACAGCTCAACTTAATTATATCAATGCAAAACTTCGTTTGAGTGACGCAAAATATCAGGCAAAATTATCTGAAATTACCTTAAAACAGCTCACGGGCAATTTGTCGCTATAATCTGTTTAATAGTCGTTTTATATATTTTGAAAGCGCTTTGGGAATGACGAATGGGTACATGTTATCGTAATCTTTTCTATAGAAACGGGTTTTGTAAATAAAAAAATTAATTTTGTTGCATGAAACAATTACTAATAACCGTTTTTTTAGGTTTAATTGCTGTCATATCTGGACAAAGTCAGGTGTTGGAGCCTGTAAAATGGTCCACGTCCACAGAAAAAATATCGGATACAGAGTATGACCTTATTGTCCAAGCACTAATCGATGATAGCTGGCATCTATACTCCCAAAATGTACCGGAAGATGGTCCCATTCCAACCACGTTTACTTTCGAATCAAACAAGAATTATGAATTGTCAGGAACCGTTTCAGAAGATAAAGGAAAAACAATCTTCGATCCTGTTTTTGGAATGCAAATCAAATTTTTTGAGAAAAAAGCAGAATTCAGACAGCGAATCAAACTTATAAATCAAGAGCTTTCCATAGTAAAAGGCGAGGTTGAATTTATGGTATGTGATGATGAACGCTGCCTTCCGCCAACTTATATAGATTTGAATTTTGATTTGAAAAATGGAAGCCCAGTTGCTGCCAACAGTAAAAGTTCAGATGAAGGTGGCATTAATTTTCAGGCTCCGGAAAGTTCCAATCAAGATACAACAACCACAGAGGCGACTTCAGATATCAGCGCCTATGATCAAGAATCGGATGGTGAGAGCAAAGGTCTGTGGACCATATTCATTATTGCCTTTTTATCAGGATTTGCGGCCTTATTGACGCCCTGTGTATTTCCGATGATTCCGATGACCGTGAGTTTTTTTACAAAACAGAGTAAAACCAGAGCGGCGGGTATTAAAAATGCCATCATCTATGCCATCAGCATAATAATCATTTATGTGCTTTTAGGAACTGCCGTGACCGCAATTTTTGGATCTGATGCCTTAAATGCGTTGGCTACGAATGTATGGTTTAATATCTTTTTCTTTTTATTGTTATTGGTGTTTGCATTTTCATTTTTGGGAGCTTTTGAGATCGTCTTGCCAAATAAATGGGTCAATCGAATTGATAGACAAGCCGATAGAGGCGGAATGTTTGGGATATTCTTTATGGCACTAGCCTTGGCCATAGTGTCGTTTTCATGTACAGGACCTATTGTGGGAACATTGTTGGTTGAAGCAGCATCCAAAGGAGGCATTGCGCCAATTGTAGGCATGCTCGGCTTTTCTTTGGCCATTGCGTTGCCGTTTGCATTATTTGCAGCTTTTCCGGGGTGGTTAAATTCTTTGCCAAAATCAGGCGGATGGTTGAATACAGTAAAGGTGGTGCTTGGATTTCTGGAACTGGCATTGGCATTTAAATTTTTATCGCAAGCCGATTTGGTGTTGCAACTTCATATATTGGAACGTGAAGTATTTATCGCCATTTGGATTGCCGTATTTGGTGTCTTGGCCTTTTATTTGTTCGGAAAAATTAAACTGCCTCACGATTCACCGTTGACACATATATCTGTAGGCCGATTGAGTTTGGGGCTGTTGGTGTTGGCATTCACTATTTATATGGTTCCCGGACTTTGGGGCGCTCCGCTTAAATTAATCAGTGCTTTTCCACCACCATTGGATTATGCCGAATCGCCTTATGGTGTTGGTAATTCAAAAGTTGGAGGCACTATTGGCAATGACAGGGAATTACCTGAAGGCTCACATTTATTGGCACCACATCAAATTTTGGCTTTTAACGATTATGAAAAAGGTTTGGCATATGCAAAAACAGTTGGCAAACCTGTCATGATAGATTTCACGGGCTGGGCGTGTGTCAATTGTCGAAAAATGGAGCAAAACGTTTGGGTGGACGATCAGGTTTTAAACAGTCTAAAAAATGACATTGTTTTGATTTCCCTTTATGTGGATGATAAGCGGAAACTATCGGATGACGAAATAACAGAATCCAAATTAAGGCCTGGAAAAAAATTAAAGTATATCGGACAAAAATGGAGCGAGTTCCAGACCATTCGCTATAAAACCAACACACAACCTTTTTATGTGCTGATGGGTCATGATGAAAAGAATCTTATTAAACCCATTGGTTACACTCCAGACGCCGATGAATATTATGAATGGCTAAAGATGGGGATTGATAATTTTAAAAATTAAATTGATTTTTTGTTTAATCCCTTAAGCTGAATTTCTAGATGCTTGCATCGTTTTTTCCTTTTGGAATTTGATATTTGTTTTTTAAAATTTTACAACTAGTATGTTTGCATCGAGGTAGTTCATTCCAAAGCATTTTTAGTCACATACACACGCCAGCCAATAACAGCCAATTGGAATTTTGTAGCTTTTGACAAGTCCAGTTGGAGTTTGGTATAACTTGGCAAAATTGCTTTGTTGAGTTTTGCCAAAAATTTAAAAAATGCTAGCTTCATAGTGTAAAGTTAATAAAAGATACGGCTAAATGTTAAATTATTGATTTAATAAAGTTTAAATCCTACGGTGTAAATTGGGTTAACTATCTTTGAAAAAATTTTGAATATGAGAAGAATAATTACCCTCATTATACTTTTTTTAGTTACCAACATGGCTGTGGGCCAAGTTCTGGTTATCAATGAATTGGATTGTGATACACCAGGTGTTGACGATAAAGAATTTGTAGAATTAAAATCACAAACACCAAATTTTCCATTGGACGGTTACGTGTTGGTGTTTTTTAACGGTTCTGCTTCTGGTGGCAATATGAGCTATTTGGCACTGGATCTTGATGGTTATGAGACAGATATCAACGGATTGCTACTTATCGGGAGTTCTACTGTATCTCCTTTTCCTCAATATGTTATCGCCCCAAACTTAATACAGAATGGAGCCGATGCAGTCGCCATTTACCAAGCAGATGATCTCGATTTTGAAGAGCCAACCGTGGCCTATGTCGATGAAACGCTCATCGATGTGTTGCTATATCAAACCAATGATAGTGACGGGGCCGGTTTGGTGACCATATTTTCGGCGTTTAATCCAGATATTGAAATCATTAATGAAGGGCCTGCCAATAACACAAACTCCATTCAACTGGACAATGGTAACAATGACATTGGTTATATCGTCACTACGCCGACGCCTCGACAACTCAACGATGGATCGGGGATTATGCTCAATGGTATTTTGATGACATTGACGCAAACCATGTATAATGAGGGCGAAATCTTTGATATTGTTTTTACGTCTGAACAGACTGTCTCATCAGACCTTAATTTTACCATTGGTCTGAATAACGGAACTTTTGATACTTCCGATTATACAGGAAATACCTCGATTACAATTCCCAATGGTTCAAATACAGCATCCACGACAATTACTTTAATTGATGACGCATTAGATGAAGGCGATGAAGAAATGGTGATACGGTTGACGGGATTACCATCTACCTTCAATTCTTTAAATAATAATCTACGCATCCGCGTTGTTGATAACGATTTTACAATTGCAGCCTTTGGTACACCTATCAATCCAACCTATGGAATTGTAGAATCGACACAACCAAATAATTATTACGACAGCCTAAACGGATTGTCAGATGTGGCATTAAGACAAGCCATTCAAGATATTATTGCCGAGGAAGGTGTTGTTAGGGCACAGACTTACAATGACGTTATTGAAATCTTAAAAGAAGCCGATCAAAATCCTGCGAACAGTAATGAGGTTTGGTTGGTTTACAAGGAAATCGGAAGACCAAAATTAGATTTTCAAACCACTTCAAGCAGTGTAGGTAAATGGAACAGGGAACATACGTATCCACGTTCCCGTGGTGGTTTTAATAGTATTGATTTAGATGATATCATAGACGGTAGGGATATGTTCTGGAATACAACTGCCGATTCGCTTCGACATGGCAATTCTGATGCACATGCGCTTCGTGCAGTTGACGGACCTGAAAACAGCAGCAGGGGAAATCAACATTATGGACAATATAATGGACCAACTGGGACTCTTGGTGGTTTTAAAGGTGATGTTGCGCGCGGTGTATTGTTTTTGGCTTTGCGATACAATGGCTTGGAAATCGTGAATGGTTTTCCTAGTGGAACTGTTGGCGAATTGGGAGACTTGGCTACAATATTGGATTGGCACAGAAACGATCCACCCGATGATTTTGAAATGAACCGAAACAACGTTGTATATACGTGGCAATTCAATAGGAACCCTTTGATCGATCATCCGGATTTGGTGGAATATATCTGGGGAACTAATGTAGGGGATATTTGGGATCAATCTTTGAGTGTTGATGAGGTAAATGCAATGACCATCACTGTATATCCAAATCCTACGGCAAATAGAATTTATTTTTCCGGTGTAACAGAAGCAACTAGCATAGATGTGTTTTCATTGGAAGGTAGGCAACTTTCCAATCATCAAATTAGCGGCAACACGTCGTTTGATCTCAACCTTGCGAGTGGTATGTATGTGTTGAGAATGACTTTTGAAGGGAAATCCTTGACCAAAAAAATTATGGTTAAGTAAAAATATCAATGACCAACGAAAAAGCCCAAATCAAATGAAGATTTGGGCTTTTTTATTTTTAACTCGATATATTTAGTTTTTTGATTGCACAAACAATTTTTTGTCCTTGGTTCCAAAAACAACCGTTTCTATCCCTTCTGTATCTTCATAGGTAGCACTTGTTTGTTGTCCGTCATCATTCTTTAGGGTAATTTTAATACTTGTGATTTCACCTTTGTTGTTTCGTTTTAATTTTGAGAATTTGACTTCAACATTCTCTTTTTTTAATGACGATTTATATATGTCCATTTGACTGTTAGCTGTGGTTTTTGAAATATAAAAAGAAAAAGATTTTGATCCGTCATCATCAGTAAAAACAAGAGAAGTAACCTCAGCTTCTCCTATTTTCCAAGGATTCTTTTTGTCAACTTCTACCACGATTGCTTTATCAACTCCGCTAAAAGTGTTAGGGTTTTTAGTTTCGATAATAATTACACCATTCTTGCCTTTTTCCCCATAAGATTTGGTGTGCTTTCGATCTTTCAATACGGTCACATTTTCAAACTTATTGGGATTCAAAGTTTCTAGCCTTTCAACAGAAACTTCTTTGCCATCAACAATCATTAAGGGTTTATTGCCACTTTGTGTGGTAAAACGGTATACATTGGTGCCATTTTCACTGGCGTTGATTGGGGTTTCATTTCCTTGCTCATCTGTCCAGACGATTTTTATCACATCTTTTTTAATATATATAGAGTCCTTTGATGTTTTACCATCCTTACTTTTGTTTTTAATCAGAATAGCATCATCTTCCTCGTTTGTGGTCCCTTCAGATTTTTGGAGCTTGGTTTCGCCATCTTCTTTGATGATTTCGAAGGATTGCGTCAATTTTAAAGAAGCCTGCCCAACCATTAAATTGTGTTCGTCATCATTCAACGAGATTTCAATTGGATTGATGGGGTTCTCAGAATTGACAAAATGATTTCCTTTGGAGATTTTTGACTGGTAGTCGATGCTAATAGCTATGATTTCATCTTTTGTATTCCTCTTGATATTATTAAAAGTAATACTGACATCCTTTTCGGCTAGGCTTTTTTTGATGCGTTCCAACTGTGCTTCCTTGGTGTCTTTGGAAATGATAAATTTTAGAACATTCTGACCAATTTTATTAACCACTTCAGATGTGTTTTTTGGAGTTTGTGCAATGATTTCGGTATTAAAATGGAATACAAATGCGATTAATAACGGAAGCACCAAACTGTATTTCCAAGCATTTAATTTTTTTGATTTTGACTTGTGTAACATAACGATTCGTTTTTTGATTAATGAATTATAAAAATTATTGGTCAGTGCCAATTGATGATGTGATATACTGCTTTTCAACAGCAGATTTTGATAGCTCTTTTGGCAGGCCGCAATGTTTTGGGCTTCTTCATCTGCAATAAATTCCAGATTTTGTTGCAATGCTTTTTTGTACATCCACATCACCGGATTGAACCACATAAGGGCACATGCCATTTGCGCACAAATAACATCCAACGTATGAAATTGCCTAACATGAACTTTTTCATGGATAATAACGAGTTGCAATTCTTGGCTGTCAAATTGTTTTGGATTGTAAAAAATCCAATGAAAAAACGAAAAAGGAGCAGTAACGGTTTCGCTTTTAATATACTTGAATGCATTGTCATTTTTTATAGGATGCTTCCTGATCAACATGAATAACGAGATCAATTCCAAAGCTAATTTTCCTAAAAAGAATGCAAGCCCAATACCATAGATCCAAGGAATTAATGTTAACATATCAAAAGAAGTTTCTGTTTGAGGTTGAATGGTGTTGATAGCTTGCGACATGATATCTTCTGGAATTGCAATAGGAGCATATTCCACATACACAGGAATACTAATAATAGGAATAACAGCGGAAGCGAACAAACCAAAAAGCATAAACCAGCGATTGCCAACAAAAAATGTTTCCTTTTGCAACATAAGTCTGTAGCAGATATAAATTATGGCAATAACCGCCGATGACTTGAGAAGAAATTCCATGAACTATTGTTTTTTGGTTTCCATGATAGCAATGATTTCTTTGAGATCTTCTACACTTATCTGTTCTTCCTTGGCAAAAAACGATACCACATTCTTATAGGAATTATTGAAATAATGCTCGATTGCCGTGGTCATAAACCGTTTTTTGTAGGCCTCTTTAGTGACAAGCGGAAAATATTGATGGGTTTTTCCGTAGGCATTATATCCAACATAACCTTTTTCTTCCAGGTTCCTGATAATGGTTGAAAGTGTATTGTAATGTGGCTTGTCTTCCTCAATTTCGGCAAGAACGTCTTTTACAAATCCACGCTCTAGTTTCCATAGGATGTGCATGATTTCTTCTTCCTTGTTTGTTAGTTTCTGCATTGAAATAGTTTTTATATCAGAATTTATATATCCTTCAAACTTATAACTATTTTTATAGTTATACAACTAATGAAGTAGTTAATTAACTAAAATTTAAGTTTTCACTTTAAAATAAATTGAAATAGTATCTTCGTAAAAAAATTTCAATATGAGTTTGCTTTGGGTACTATTAGGATTGGTTTTACTTGTTGTGGGAGGTGAGTTTTTGGTGCGATCTTCGGTGGCGCTATCTTTTAAATTCAATATTTCAAAATTGGTGATTGGTATGACGGTGGTGTCATTTGCTACATCTGCACCCGAACTGTTGGTCAGTCTCCAGGCAGCTCTTGACGGCTCTTCAGACATAGCATTGGGAAATGTGATAGGTTCCAACATCGCAAATATTGGCTTGGTATTGGGCATTACCGCCATAATATCACCTTTGGCCATAGATAGTAGCTTTTATAAGATCAATTGGCCGATGATGATGCTCCTCTCTATTGTGTTATACTTTATGCTGAAAAGTGGCAATGTACTTGATTTTAAAGAGGGTTTGGGGCTTTTTATATCACTGATCATATTCTTATATCTATTGATAAAAAGTTCAAGAAATAATCCAGAAGTTATTATGGAAGATGTGGATGAAAATCTTAAAGTGACATCAGGATTTAAAATTATTGTTTGGTTGCTAATTGGTGCAGCTGCATTGTACTTTGGTAGTGAGTGGTTGGTAAAAGGAGCGAAGGGTATGGCGCTGTCATTAGGTGTAAGTGAAAGGGTTATTTCGGTCACCATGGTGGCAATAGGCACCAGCGTCCCAGAATTGGCAGCATCTGTGATTGCCGCCCTTAAAAAAGAAAAGGCTATTTCTCTGGGCAATTTAATAGGGTCCAACATCTTTAACATTGCGTGTGTTTTGGGAATCACCTCAATGATTCAGCCAATCACTGTTAATAATTCAATGATTTTAGCCAATGATATGATCTGGATGTTGGCAATTTCTGCCGTACTCATTCCGTTGGTATTGATTCCAAAGAAATTGCAAATAAGTAGATATAAAGGTATAATGTTACTTATTGCCTATATAATTTTTATCTTTCTAACGTTTACAGTTTAGAATTAGAAGGGTTTAAACCGGTTTTTCATCGATTTGTTGATAAGATACCCTATAATTATTGGGGTAAAACTTTATCTAGGTTGTTTTTTTTTGATAGCTTTGCCGTGTCAAAATTATAAAACAATCTAAAACTATGTCAACTTTACGTTTTCACGCCATTAAAGAATCGCTCAATCACAAACCTCTTCATATTGAGGAAAAAGAGCGGCGTTCTGCAATTTTCGGTACCAATGTATTTAATGAAGCAACCATGCGTCAATTTCTGACCAAGGAAGCTTTTAATAGTGTAATGGCTGCCAATCAGCAAGGAACGAAAATAGATCGTATCGTGGCAGATCACATTTCTACAGGAATGAAGGAATGGGCCATTTCTAAAGGTGCTACACACTACACACACTGGTTTCAACCTTTAACCGGTGCTACTGCCGAAATGCATGATGCGTTTTTTGAAACCATCGGTAACGGTTTAGCAATTGAAAAATTTGGTGGTAGCCAATTGGTGCAACAGGAACCTGATGCGTCAAGCTTTCCTAATGGAGGTATTAGAAATACGTTCGAAGCACGTGGTTACACAGCTTGGGACCCAACATCGCCAGCATTTATTTACGGGACTACATTATGCATACCTACAGTATTTGTAGCATATACAGGTGAAGCCTTAGATTACAAAACACCATTATTGAGAGCCTTACAGGCTGTTGATACGGCAGCTGTTGCTGTGTGTAAATATTTTGATAAGAATGTAAAAAAAGTAAATGCATCCCTAGGATGGGAACAAGAATATTTTTTAATAGACAGTTCTTTGGCAAACTCAAGGCCTGATATTGTTTTGACGGGCAGAACCTTGCTAGGTCATTCCCCTGCAAAAGGGCAACAATTGGATGATCACTATTTTGGATCCATTCCCAATAGGGCTTTGGCTTATATGAGGGATTTGGAAACTGAATGCATGCTTCTTGGAATTCCTGTTAAAACCAGACATAATGAAGTAGCTCCAAACCAATTTGAGTTGGCTCCGATTTATGATGAAGCCAATTTAGCAGTTGATCATAATTCGTTATTAATGGACGTTATGGACAAAATTGGTGATCGCCATCACTTTAAAGTATTGTTTCACGAAAAGCCATTTGCAGGTGTCAATGGTTCAGGAAAACACAACAACTGGAGTTTGAGTACCGATACAGGTGTCAACCTTTTGGGTCCTGGCAAAACGCCAATGAGCAATCTTCAGTTTTTAACCTTTTTTATCAATACAATTAAAGCGGTTCATGATAATGAGGAATTGTTGCGCGCTGCAATCGCTTCCGCAAGTAATGACCATCGATTGGGAGCTAACGAGGCTCCTCCAGCCATCATCTCGGTATTTATCGGGGAGCAACTGACACGGGTTTTAAATGAATTAGAGAATGTGACGGATGGCAAATTATCGCCTGAAGAAAAAACAGATCTTAAATTGAATGTTGTTGGAAAAATTCCAGATGTATTATTAGACAATACCGATAGAAACAGGACCTCACCTTTTGCATTTACTGGAAATAAATTCGAATTCAGGGCCGTTGGTTCCAAAGCCAATTGCGCTAGCCCAATGACTGTTTTGAACTCCATTTTAGCAAAACAGTTGATCGATTTTAAAGCGGAAGTTGATGCGCTTATCGATAAGAAAGACATGAAGAAGGATGATGCCATATTCAATATTTTGAGAGAATATATCAAAAAGTCTAAAAATATTCTATTCGAAGGTAATGGCTATGGCGATGCTTGGCATAAAGAAGCTAAAAAACGAGGTTTGAGCAATAACAAAACCACACCAGAAGCACTGAAAGCCAAAATTTCCAAGAAGTCTATAGCTCTTTTTGAAGATCTAGGAGTCATGAATAAGGTGGAATCGGAAGCGCGCTACGAAATCGAAATGGAAGAGTATGTTTTGCGTATTCAAATAGAAGGTCGTGTCCTTGGAGATATTGCCCGTAACCATATCGTTCCAACAGCGGTAAAATATCAGAATATATTAATAGAAAACGTTAAAGGATTAAAAGAGATTTACGGAGCGGATTTTAAAAAATTCGCTAAAGAGCAAATGAATCTTATTGAAGAAATCTCGGAACATATAGAGTCCATTAATTCAAATGTCACCAAGTTAATCAACGAGCGCAAAAAAGCAAATACAGTTGATGACATTGAGAAAAAAGCACTCGATTATTGCCACAAGGTCAAACCGATCTTTGACGATATTCGGTACCATTGCGATAAATTGGAACTGTTGGTTGATGACGAATTATGGCCATTGACAAAATATAGGGAATTGTTGTTCACCAAATAATCTCGTACTTAAAGGATTACAAAAGCCCCGTTTTTATGGGGCTTTTTTATTCCTAATTACGAAATTCTTAAATTTATATACGTAATACTACGTATATCTCAAGCCAAAAACTGTATTTCATCAGTGAATATTGCAAATAGTCGAAAATATAAAAATTAGCGGTTTAATGCTTACAATTCAGTAAGTTAATTTACTAGATTTGTAGTGCTATTAATCATTACTTTGTGAAAATGAAAAAATTACTAATGAGCCTTGCTGCCTTGGCTTTCGCTACTTTGTTGTTCTCTCAACAGAATAACAAAATAGAAAAAGATAAAGTATCGCAAGACACCGTAACAAAAGTTGACAAAATTTTTCAGGCCTAAAATTGAGTTTCTAAATACTACTAACTTTGATTTTAGTTGAGACAAATAAATATTTGTTTCATCCTGAAAACTTTGAAAGACAAAAGAGTTAATCTATTAATTCTTTTGTCTTTTTTATTTGTGTATAAATCAAATTCTATTAAAATTTATACGCTGTATATTATTTTGTTATATTACGCCCCATTTGCCCCAGAAAAGAACTTACTTTAATAATTGATTAATGTGTTTCAATTAATAGTAATTTGATGATTGCAAAAAAGAATTTCTTACGGTTGCTTATATGGGTGTTTATAGGAATGTGTCATTTATATATAAAAGCACAAACTACTTCCGATTCGACAAAGATTAAAAATTTAGCATTTTACGATTTAAGGGGTAACAATGTTCTCGATATCGGTGCCGGAACTTCAGTGATCAATGGCGATTTGTCGGATCCACAATTTGAGGTCTATTTTCACGCGGGCTATAAACGTTATTTGTTTCCGCATCTAAATGTGAATATTGGCTACAATAAATTTAATTTGGCCTATAAAGATATATATAATGAAGGTTTTATGTCTTTTGATTTGAATCTGGAATCGACATTGTTTCCACACCATAAGTTTTCACCTTTTATATTCGCAGGAGCAGGATATAATGCTTCCAATTATTTTAAGCAAACAGCCATTAAGTATCAAGGAGGAGGTGGTATTGAATACATCCTGAACGAAGGAATTGGCATTAAACTTTATACCGATTACAATTATGTGATGAGCGACGAGCTCGATGGTTTGGTTGCTGGATCTTCAGATGATACCTACTTTAGGATTGGTTTTGGAATGAACTATTACTTTGGTGGCACCAAGAAAAAAGCTAAAATTCTTAAAAACCAACCCACTATAATCAATTCCAACCAAATTATTTTAGATAACTAATTTTCTATGCCTATTTTTGCAGGATAACTAAAGTTATGAGCGAAAATACAAGTAAACGATACGCACAACGAGGCGTTTCGGCTTCAAAGGAAGATGTACATCAAGCTATCAAAAACATAGATAAAGGCTTATTTCCAAAAGCGTTTTGCAAAATTATACCCGATCATTTGACCAATGACGAAGCTTATTGCCTTGTGATGCACGCAGATGGTGCAGGCACAAAGTCTTCACTTGCTTATATGTATTGGAAAGAAACAGGGGATATTTCGGTTTGGAAGGGCATTGCACAAGATGCTTTAATCATGAATATCGACGATTTACTTTGTGTTGGAGCAACCGATCATATACTGCTATCCTCTACCATTGGAAGAAACAAAAATTTGATTCCAGGTGAAGTGATTGCTGCCATCATTCAAGGAACGGAAGGGTTGATTGACGAATTGCGTTCTTTTGGTGTTACAATTCATTCCACCGGAGGCGAAACCGCAGACGTTGGAGATTTGGTCAGGACAATTATTGTAGATTCGACGGTGACAGCTCGTTTAAAACGAACCGATGTCATCGACAATGCCAACATTAAAGTTGGGGATGTGATCGTTGGATTGTCATCAAGTGGGCAAGCCTCATATGAAAAAGAGTACAATGGTGGTATGGGCAGCAATGGGTTGACATCGGCAAGGCATGACGTTTTTCATAAGTATTTGGCAGAGAAATTCCCTGAAAGTTACGATGCTGCCGTTCCAAGTGAGTTAGTCTATTCCGGAAATATGAAACTGACCGACACTATAGAAGGTTCCCCAATTGATGCTGGCAAACTTGTATTGTCCCCTACGAGAACCTACGCACCGATCATCAAAAAAATCCTTTCAAAATATAACGCCACCAATATACATGGCATGGTGCATTGTAGCGGTGGTGCACAAACTAAAATCCTTCATTTTATTGATGATTTGCATATTATTAAGGACAATTTATTTCCCATTCCGCCATTGTTCAAATTAATACAAGAGCAATCAAAGACCGATTGGAAGGAGATGTATCAAGTTTTCAATTGTGGTCATCGCATGGAGTTGTATGTAACTCCTGATATAGCTGAGGATATTATATCAATTTCCAAATCATTCCAAGTGGAGGCCCAAATCGTTGGCAGGGTAGAGGCTTCAAGCCACAAAAAGCTCACCATTAAAGGTGAGTTTGGGACGTTTGAGTATTAATCTAAACGTCCAGAATTCAAATATTTATAATCTTCAAGGTCTTTGATGTTATCAATGCGCTTTGTGCAACCGTTCTTCAATAAATAGAGGTTGTCGGCTGTATCAAGGACATCCAAATAATAGTGGTCAGTAATAATAATGGCTTTGATTTGTTTCTTCAACTCTATCATTTGCTTAAATCTTTCAATATATAAAGGTGCAATATGAGAAAAAGGTTCATCCATTAAAATTATTTTACCAGGGCTTTTTAAAACCAAATAGGTTTCAATTACACGACGTTCGCCACCGGAAAGAGTGTTAATTTTATTATTCCTCAATATTGAAAAAGCCTCGAACATAGTGACAAATTCCTGCCAGTCCACATTCAGAAGTCTAAAGACCGTTTTTATTTTAACAGCATTTGGAAGCAGTCTATGTTGAGGTAAATAACGTATCAAATTAGTTTGATAGAGTGGTTTTAAATTGGTATGCCATTCAACCGAATTAGTTTGTATTTCGGTTTTAAAACTCCAAAAATTAAGTTCATCAAGCAGCTCTTACCACAGCCATTGCTTCCGAGAATTCCTGTGACTTTTCCTGTTTCAGCTTTTAGATAAATACCATTGAGAATTCGCTTGTTGGAAAAATATAATTTACGTTGTCAACTTCTAAAATCATATGAATTCTTTCATTACCAATAAAAATAAGATAGTTAAAAAGCTATCAATCAAGAATATGAAAGCAAATAATCTAAAATTTGAAATGCCGAGATTTTTATAGAATATGAGTTTTCGTTTTGAATTGGTCTCACGTACAAAAAACCATACCAATAATGTCAACACTGATTTAGTGATAATTGCAGGAACAATGTGCGGATTGAAAATAACCAAAAAAATATTGATCGCGAAAGAACCTGCAACAAAAGTCTTATAGAATAACAGTATGGCTTCAAAACGGTGTAACATCTATTAAAAACGCACACAATCCTAAAATATTTTTTGTTTTGGTTGTTACCTTGGAAGATATGTTATCATCATGGTTAATACTTACTGCCTTAATTCTTCATTCTAAAAGCAAAACCCTCTTGATTCTTTTGTATAAATAATCGTATTTTTGCATCACAATTCAGAAATATAAATGTTAGAGAAATTACAAATAGTAAAGCAACGTTTTGACGAGATCAATGATTTGATCATTCAGCCCAATATTATGAGCGATCAAAAACGTTACATCGCCTTAAATAAGGAGTATAAAGATTTAAAGGTTTTGGTAGATAAGCGTGAAGAATATGCTTTGCTTTTGGAGAATCTAAAGGAGGCCGAAGACATCATCAATGAAGGTGGCGATGCCGAAATGGTGGAAATGGCAAAGATGCAATATGAGGAAGCCAAGGAGGCTATTCCAGAGATGGAAGACAGCATTCGGTTTTTACTGATTCCAAAAAATCCAGAAGATTCTAAAAATGCAGTGGTTGAATTAAGAGCAGGAACTGGTGGTGATGAAGCCAGTATTTTTGCTGGTGATTTATACAGAATGTACAC
>JBGSXJ010000320.1:0-5580 GCA_041751535.1 Aquaticitalea sp. | reverse complement strand
CCTTGCAGCCGGAGCCGATTTGCCTTTCGCCTGTAAAGGCGGTGTTTGCAGTACTTGTAAATGCAAGGTCATTGAAGGCTCTGTAAAAATGAAAGTCAACTACGCACTCGAAGACAAAGAAGTAGCACAGAATTACGTATTGAGTTGCCAAGCTGTGCCGACAAGCGATAAAGTAGTTGTCGATTTTGATGTTTAAAAATATTCCTGTAGAAGCCAGGAATCTATTGTGAATTGAACAAATAACTATAAAATAAATCCCTGTAAACTCCCTTTCCTATGGAGAGGGTTGGGGTGAGGCTTATGAGTGAAGAGAAAATAAAAAATTTAGAAGCGCAATTTGAAGAACGCATTGCGCGCGATGAAAAAATCGAACCTAAAGACTGGATGCCAGAAAAGTATCGTCAGACGCACATTCGCCAAATGTCGCAACATGCACATTCCGAAATTGTCGGGATGCTTCCAGAAGGCAATTGGATTACACGCGCTCCTTCCTTAAGACGAAAAGTGGCGCTGTTGGCAAAAGTTCAGGATGAAGCTGGTCATGGATTGTATCTCTATTCTGCATGCGAAACTTTAGGAATTTCCCGTGACGAATTGTATGAACAATTGCATTCAGGAAAAGCAAAATACTCAAGTATCTTCAATTATCCGACTGTAACATGGGCCGACATGGGCGCGATAGGTTGGCTAGTTGATGGTGCGGCCATTATCAATCAAGTGCCACTATGCAGTACATCATTTGGACCTTACGCTAGAGCGATGGTTCGTGTTTGTAAAGAAGAAAGTTTCCATCAGCGTCAAGGTTTTGAGATCATGATAAAATTGGCGAACGGTTCACCAGAGCAAAAAGCGATGGCACAAGATGCGTTGAATCGCTGGTGGTGGCCAAGTCTAATGATGCTCGGCCCAACAGATGCTGAATCTGTTCACACCGAGCAATCTATGAAATGGAAATTAAAACGTAAATCAAACGATGAACTGCGTCAGCAATTTATTGATCAAACCGTGCCACAAGCAGATTTGATAGGACTTACGATTCCAGACCCAGACTTAAAATGGAACGAAGAACGTCAAAGCTATGATTTCGGCGAAATTAATTGGGACGAGTTTTGGCAAGTCGTTAAAGGTCATGGTCCATGTAACAAAGAACGTATGGCAGCAAGAGTCGGCGCCTGGGAACGCGGTGAATGGGTTCGTGATGCCGCAATGGCACATGCTAAAAAAGAACAAGAAAGAAAAGAAAAACAAGCAGTATAAATAGATTTAAGACTTGAGATATAAGACGTTAGATGAGCGTCCTGAAGTCTAAAATCTAAAATCTAAAATCTTATGTCTAATAAAAAAACCTGGCCACTTTGGGAAGTCTTCGTAAGAAGCAAAAACGGATTGGAGCATCGTCATTTTGGAAGCCTTCATGCAGCAGATGCTGACATGGCTATGGAAAATGCAAGAGATGTGTATACACGTCGGAACGAAGGTGTCAGCATTTGGGTTGTAGAATCCAAGCATATCACTGCATCAAATCCAGAGCATAACGGCGAAATGTTCGAACCAGCCCAAGATAAAGTCTATCGTCACCCAACGTTTTACGATTTGCCCGATGAGGTGAAACATATGTAGAAGATGAACGATTGAAGAAGGAAGATTTTTGATTTTAGAAGTTCATAAATCAGCAATCAAATATCTACATTCAAAAATATTTAAAAAGAATGAATAATTATAACCTCTATCAATACATCCTCGGAATCGCAGACAATTCCCTAATTCTCGGACAGCGATTGGGTGAACTCTGTGGTCACGGTCCAAGTTTGGAAACCGATATTGCATTGACCAATATATCACTCGACCTTTTTGGGCAAGTACGAAGTTATTATCAATATGCAGGAAAGCTTGCAGGAGATGGCAGATCGGAAGATGACATCGCCATGCTTCGTCAAGAAAGGGAATACCTCAATGTATTACTTGTTGAGCAGCCAAATACTGATTTTGCTTACACCATGGCGCGACAGTTTTTATTTGATGTGTATCACTTTTTGTTTTTGGAAGAATTGCAAAAAAGTAAAGATCTAACACTTTCTGCAATAGCTACAAAATCCATTAAAGAAGTGAGTTATCATCAACGTTTTTCATCCGATTGGATCATACGGTTAGGCGATGGAACAGAAGATAGTCATCAAAAAACCCAAACGGCAATTGATGATTTATGGCGCTATACTGATGAATTATTTCATCAAACAGAAGCTGATGAGCTAATGATAAGTGAAGGAAAAGGTGTAGATGTGATCAAACTGAAGGATGTCTATTATGAAAAAGTATCCGAAGTTATGGAAATCGCTACCTTAAAAATTCCTGAATCAAAGTATTTTCAAAAAGGAGGAAAGCAAGGCATTCATACAGAGCACATGGGCTATTTATTGACAGAGTTGCAATATATGCAACGCGCTTATCCAAATATGGACTGGTAGAGCCCACCTTAATCCTCCCAAAAGGAGGAAGTCATTATGAATATAAAAAGAAAAGCAAATCCGAGTAAAAGTTCTTCCCTTTCTGGATGAAAAAAGACTAATGAATAAAACCAAAGACATATCATATTCGAGTAAGAGTTCTTCCCTTTCGGGGAAGGTAGATGGGGCTTTGGTGTCAATTCTGGAAACAGTATCAGACCCAGAAATCCCAGTGCTTTCCATAATGGATATGGGTGTTGTGCGTTCTGCTGTTATTGAAAATGGGATTGTGAAAGTTCAAATTACGCCAACCTATAGTGGTTGTCCGGCAATGGATGTTATTGGCGATGACATTAAAAAAGCATTGAAAGAAGCTGGATACAAATCTGAAATTGAATTAATCCTCGCACCTGCTTGGACCACCGACTGGATTACACCAAGAGGCAGAAAAGCATTGGAGGATTACGGAATTGCAGCACCTTTAAGTGCAGAGGCCGATAAAGAAGCGCTATTAGGAAGTAAGAAAATAGTAAAATGCACGAATTGTGGTTCCAAAAATACAAGATTGGTAAGTCAATTTGGTTCCACGGCTTGCAAGGCACAATTTCAATGCAATGAGTGCCATGAACCATTTGATTATTTTAAATGTTTGAAATAATTATCATTTCCGCGAACGCGGGATTATTTTAAAAAGAACTTAAACTATGAACGAAAGTATATTACTAAAAATAGAAAATAATACAGCGTATATCACATTCAACCGCCCAGATGTGTTTAATAGTTTCAACCGTGAAATGGCATTAAAACTTCAAAGAGTTCTGGATGATTGTGAAAAAGATAATGGCGTTAGAGCCATTGTTTTAACAGGAAGCGGAAAGGCATTTTGTGCAGGTCAAGATTTGAAAGAAGTCACATCACCAGAATTGAATCCAGGTTTTAAGAAAATTCTCGAAGAACATTACAATCCAATTATCAAGAAAATCCGAAACATAGAAAAACCCATCATTGCAGCTGTTAATGGTGTTGCGGCAGGTGCTGGGGCAAATATTGCACTGGCCTGTGATGTAGTCGTTGCCAACGAAAATGCCAGTTTTATTCAAGCATTTAGTTTGATCGGTTTGATTCCAGATAGTGGTGGTACATTTTTCTTACCAAGATTAATTGGCTTTCAAAAAGCATCCGCATTGGCAATGTTGGGTGATAAAGTATCAGCTGAAGAAGCCGAACGTTTGGGAATGATTTATAAAGTGATTCCTTCTGAAAATTTTGGTGAGGAGGTGAATAAACTTGCTTTAAAATTAGCCAATATGCCAACGAAGGCTTTAGGGATGATTAAAGAATTGCTCAACAAATCAATGACGAATACTTTAGAAGAGCAATTGGCATTAGAATCTAAATTACAAATCGAAGCAGCGCAAAGTGAAGATTACGCCGAAGGTGTTTCTGCCTTTATTGAGAAAAGAAAACCAAATTTTAAAGGAAAATAATATCGACTTGTCACCTCGAGCGCAGTCGAGAGGTCGCATTAAAAGACAAATGTAAATATGAACGTAGGAATTATAGGAAGCGGAACCATGGGAAGTGGCATTGCACAAGTGGCTGCAACGTCTGGTTGTAAAGTGAAATTATATGATACCAACCAAGCCGCTTTGAATTTGGCTAAAACTGCTCTAGAAAAAATATTAAATAGATTAATCGAAAAAGGAAAAATCGATTCCAAAGAAAAATCAAGAATTCAAAATAATATTGAATATGTTGATAATTTAAAGGATTTATCAGATTCAAATTTAACAATTGAAGCCATTATAGAAAATATCGACATCAAGAAAAAAGTATTTTCCGAATTGGAAACCTATGTGTCTGATGATTGCATTATTGCATCCAATACCTCAAGTTTATCTATTGCTTCCATTGCGTCATCATTAAAAAAACCAGAACGATGCATTGGAATTCATTTTTTTAATCCAGCACCTTTAATGCAATTAGTTGAGGTGATTCCCGCGATACAAACTTCCAAAGAAACACTGGAAAAATCGATACAAATTATTTCAGATTGGGGAAAAGTAGTGGCAGTTGCTAAAGACACACCAGGATTTATCGTCAATCGCGTCGCAAGACCATTCTATGGCGAATCCTTAAGAATCTATGAAGAAGGCATCGCCGATTTCATGACTATTGATGCAGCAATGAAAGAATTGGGTGGCTTTAAAATGGGGCCATTCGAATTGATGGATTTCATAGGTAATGATATTAATTACACAGTCACCGAAACAGTATTTACAGCCTTCTATTTCGACCCAAGATACAGACCATCTTTCACTCAAAAACGTTTTTCAGAAGCAGGCTATTTAGGGAGAAAATCAGGAAAAGGCTATTATAATTATGATAATAACGGCAATATCATATACCCAAACTCTGTCACTTCGAGCGTAGTCGAGAAGCCACAAGAGAGTCAATTATCTCAACAAATCTTCGACCGGGTTTTAGTGATGCTCATCAACGAAGCTGCAGATGCCTTATTTTGGAATGTTGCATCCGCAAAAGATATTGACAAAGCCATGACCAAAGGTGTCAATTATCCCAAAGGTTTGTTAGCCTGGGCTGATGAAAAAGGTATTGATTGGTGTGTTTCCAAAATGGACGAATTATATAAAGAGTATCACGAAGAAAGATACCGGTGTAGTCCATTGTTGAGAAAAATGGTTAGAGAAAACAAGTCATTTTTTTAATGGAGGGCAAAAAAATTCCATATAAAATGTTGAGTCAAGATGCTTATAGCAAATGGCTCGGAATAGAAATTTTAGAATGTGAAATCGGTCGATGCAAGGTGGCCCTGACCATCAGAAAAGATATGTTGAATAGTATGGACAAAGCACACGGCGGAATTAGTTATTCCTTGGCTGACACCGCTTTTGGTTTTGCTGCCAATACGCATGGAAAATATGCCGTTTCAATAGAAACAAGCATCAACCATATCGAAGCGTTAAACGAAGGCGATTATATTGTTGCAGAATCAATTATTGAAAAAGTAAATACTAAATTGGGTTTTAATATTATTGAAGTCAAACGTGGCGATGAATTGGTAGCACTTTTTAAAGGTGTGGTTTATAGAACAAACAAAGATTGGGAAGAAAAC
>JBGSXJ010000319.1:0-5176 GCA_041751535.1 Aquaticitalea sp. | reverse complement strand
ATCGTATTTTTTCTATGCTGATGGGCGATGAAGTGCCACCACGTAGGGAATTTATCGAGAAGAATGCCATCTACGCCAATATTGATGCGTAAACAATTGTAAATAATTTTGAAAAAGGAGCCTCATTTGTGCTCCTTTTTTATTGGATATAGTTGATGTATTTGAATTTTTTTTCGAAATTTTGTGTTTGTTTGATCATAAATGGATAGTAATACCAAAGGTTTTGCAATTCATATGGATAAATGTCGTTTTAACATTGTAAATTAAAAACAATCCCAAATGAAAAAATACAGCATTTTATTTATCATGGTTTTTGTTATAACCGCTGCGAAGGCTCAAGAAAACATCAATGATCTCTTAACCGCGGGTATCAACGATGCCAAAAGATTCAGTACAGATTATCTGGCTCCAGCTTCAGAAGGCTTGGCTTACGGAATCAATAATGGTTGGTTTAATAATGCAAAAGCGCCTAAAAGGTTTGGTTTTGAGCTGTCCATTGTTGGTAATGCAACTTTTATAAAAGATGAAAAAAAATCTTTCCAAATGAATGTGGCCGATTACGAAAACATCCGATTTGCAGATAACAGTTCTTCCAAATCTGTTGCAACGGCTTTGGGTCATAACGATCCAGATATTACCGTTTTCGTGACTTATGATGATCCATTATTTGGCGATCAAGAAGTTGCCCTGACATTGCCAACAGGCATCGGATCGGAGAACATCAATCTTATTCCTACAGCTTTTTTGCAGGCTAGCTTTTCTCCATTTAATGGAACCCAAGTCAAAGGACGATTTTTCCCTAAAGTGGATACAGACGATGTCAAAGTCGGCTTTTATGGTTTGGGTCTTCAACAGGAATTTACAGCATGGTTGCCTACGGATAAGATCTTTCCTGTGGCAATTTCAGGTCTCGTTGCCTATACACATCTCGATGGCAGTTATAACTTCACGGATGGCGAATATGTGCAAGGGGAAAATCAGCAAATAGACACCAAAGTCAATACCCTTTTATTTGAGTTGATTGTTGGAACGAAACTTAAAATCATTAATTTTTATGGTGCACTAGGTTATCTTGATGGTAAATCAACAACCGATTTATTGGGTACATACCGCGTTACCGATGGGCAGTTTTTCTCTCAAGAAATTGTAAATCCATTTTCCATAGAGCAAAATGTTTCCGGAATGAGAGCTACAATAGGAACACATCTAAAATTAGGCTTTTTTGGTTTAAACGCCAACTATACACTTGCAGAGTTTAATAGTGCTTCGGTGGGTTTGAATTTTTCGTTCTAGTTTTAAGATAATCTTCAATAAATTATGGTTTAAAAATGTTAAATTTGCACAATATTTAATCTAAACCATTTATTATGAAAATTACAGTAGTTGGAGCAGGTGCCGTCGGTGCAAGTTGCGCAGAGTATATTGCTATCAAAAATTTTGCAAGTGAAGTCGTTTTATTAGACATTAAAGAAGGTTTTGCTGAAGGTAAAGCCATGGATTTAATGCAAACAGCGCCGTTAAACGGTTTTGATACCAAAATTACTGGCGTTACCAACGACTATTCAAAAACGGCCGATAGCGATATTTGTGTCATTACTTCTGGAATTCCTCGTAAACCAGGAATGACCCGCGAAGAATTGATTGGTATCAATGCGGGAATAGTGAAATCTGTAACTTCAAGTTTAATTGAACATTCTCCAAATACAATCCTTATCGTGGTTAGTAATCCTATGGATACCATGGCTTATTTAGCTCATAAATCAACCAATATTCCTAAACATAAAATCATTGGTATGGGTGGCGCTTTAGATTCTGCCCGTTTTAAATACCGATTGGCAGAAGCATTGGACTGCCCTTTAAGCGATGTCGATGGCTTGGTTATCGGTGGTCACAGCGATACAGGAATGATTCCATTAACGCGTTTGGCGTCTCGAAACAGTGTGCCAGTTACTTCTTTTTTATCTGAAGACCGTTTAGAGCAAGTGAAGGAAGACACAAAAGTTGGCGGTGCAACACTGACCAAATTATTAGGCACCTCCGCTTGGTATGCACCAGGTGCAGCCGTAAGCAGTTTAGTGCAATCAATAGCCTGTGATCAAAAGAAAATGTTCCCATGTTCGGTGATGTTGGATGGTGAATATGGTTTGAAAGATATTTGTCTTGGAGTTCCTGTTATTTTAGGTAAAAACGGAATTGAAAAAATTGTAGAAATTGAATTGAACGATGCCGAAAAAGCAAACATGCAAGAAAGTGCTGATGCTGTGAGAGCCGTAAACGATTTGCTATAGTTGGAAGTACTTGAAGTGCACTAAAGTTATAAGTGCCTGAAGTTTGGTTTTTGAGGTAAAACTTTGGGCATTTTTTGTTTTAAATCATAATGTCATTCTTAACATACTAGGCACTTCCAGTACTTAAGGCACTTTAGTGCACTTTAACTACTTCAGGTACTTTAGTTCACTTCAAGTACTCTAGGCACTTTAAGTACTTTAGTACACTTTAAGTACTTAATACTTCAAAAAATACATATATTTGGCGCATGAAAACAAAATGGTACATAAGTACACTCATTATTGTTTTTACCTTCATTGGAATATATCACAATAACATCTCATTACCCAACCAAGAGATTATTGTGCAGTTTAATTCTGATCAGGTAACAGTAGAACAATCTCACGATGCAATTGAGCTCATCAAGCAGCAGTTGTATGTCTTTGGGATTGATGCTATACATGTAGAAGAAGAAAGCAACGGAAATTTTAGAATTGCCTATCACAGCTCTGTTTCTATTGAAAGCATCAAGAAATCGCTTGCTTCAAGTGAAGGTTTGGAACTTGAGCATTCATCATTCAATTTATATAATCAAAACTTTCCTTTACCGTCAGATGAAGAGCATAGAAATTACAATTTAGATATCTATGAAATTCAAAGTTCGAACACAGACTATGATTTAACAGGAACACCTGTAATTCAAAACAAAAACGGATTTGATCGATTTTTCAATCCGAATGTGCATTTTAACTTTGATAATTTTTATGACAGTGGAGATGTTGACGAACTCACACCACTTACATTAAAGTTAAATAGAGCCATTGCTCTTGCAATTGACACCATTTCCCATACCATTCCAGAAGTCAGGGCTGGACCATCTTCTTTTATAAACATTTAGTCTTTAATTGGCTAAATAGGGGTGTTCTATCCAGAACATTTCCAACAAAAATCACAACATATTTAATAAAAAATAATCATTGTCAAATTCTAGAGGAAATTCTATATTTGCCCTCCCTTAATTAATGGGAAAATTTGACCATAAAATAAAAGAATAATGCAAAACAAAGGATTAGTAAAACTGTTTGCAGTGTTATTTGGGTTGGTGAGTATCTACCAGCTTTCATTTACATTCAAAGCCAACCAAATTGAGTCCAATGCTGAAGAAATTGCTGCTCAAAAATTCCAAGACCCAGATGAACGAAATGCGGCTGAAGTTCGCTATTTAGATTCCCTTTCCAAACAAGAGGTCTACAATATTGGAGTGACCAAATTCACCTATAATGAGGTAAAAGACAAAGCCATGAACCTCGGTCTTGACCTTAAAGGCGGTATCAATGTCATATTAGAAATTTCTGTGCAGGACATTTTAAAAGGTCTTGCCAACAATAGCAAAGATCCTGCTTTTAACAGGGCATTGGATGATGCTTCCGAACTTCAAAAAGATAGTCAAAATCCATATGTGGATGATTTCTTTATTGCATATGATAAAATTAAAGGTGATCAAAAATTAGCATCCCCTGCAATTTTTGCAAATAGAACATTGAGCGAAGAAATTACATTTGATATGTCTGATGATCAGGTAAAACCTGTTATTCGTGAAAAAATAGATGAATCCATTGTCTCTGCGTTTGAAGTCTTGCGCAAACGTATTGATAAATTTGGTGTGACATCTCCAAACATCCAACGTCTCGGAAATTCTGGACGTATCTTGGTCGAATTGCCTGGAGCAAAAGATGTTGAGCGTATTACAAATCTTTTGACAAACACTGCCCAATTAGAATTTTGGGATGCTTATAAAGGGGAAGAGTTTGCACAGTTTTTAGGAGAAGCCAATGAAACATTAAAAGGGTTGGTGGACACTAGGTCTGAAAATGAAGTTGTAAAAGACTCTACGGAAGAAGCCAATGACAAAATTAAAGAACTTACTGGTGTGGTAGGAACTGATTCCACAGACATTGCTGTGAGTCCAATAGGAAATCTATTGAGAGGTGGTCCAATGGGTCCTGTAGTGGCCACTTTTGAAGCGAAAGATAAAGACTTGATAATGTCCTATCTTAATAAGCCACAAGTAAGAGCCTTGATTCCTGCAGAGAAACGATATGTAAAATTTGCTTGGGGAATTCAACAAAAAGACAGTGAACTTGTCGAATTATACGCCCTAGTTGGCAATAGAGACAACACGCCAGAATTAAGTGGAGCCGTCATCACAGATGCACGTCAATCATACAATCAAACAGGAAAGCCTTCTGTAAGCATGCAAATGAACAGTAAAGGCGCCAAGGTGTGGGAAACTATGACAGGAAAAGCATACGCTAACCAAGGTCAGATTGCCATTTTATTGGATGACATCGTTTATTCGGCGCCAGGTGTAACCACAGGGCCAATTTCTGGTGGGAATTCAGAAATCTCTGGTTCTTTTACCTTGAATGAAGCGATCGATTTAGCCAACGTATTAAGAGCAGGTAAATTACCAGCGTCAGCAGACATCGTTCAAGCAGATGAAGTTGGACCTTCACTAGGTCAAGAAGCAATTGACAGTGGTATGATGTCATTCTTGATAGCATTGGTGCTGGTGCTCGGTTGGATGATTATGTATTATGGAAGAGCAGGTTGGTTTGCAGATATTGCCTTACTATTTAATATTCTATTGATTTTTGGAGTGCTTTCAGGATTGGGAGCAGTTTTGACATTGCCAGGACTTGCCGGTATTGTATTGACAATCGGTATGTCGGTAGATGCAAACGTACTGATCTTTGAACGTATTCGAGAAGAGATAGAAAAAGGAAAAAGTCAAAAAGAAGCTGTTAAGGATGGGTTTGCCAATGCATTGTCTTCAATTCTCGATGCCAATATCACAACTGGTTTAACGGCAATTATCTTATTCGTGTTCGGTACGGGTCCAATCAAA
>JBGSXJ010000318.1:0-8633 GCA_041751535.1 Aquaticitalea sp. | reverse complement strand
CCCACATAAGAACATAGACTTGGCTTCACTCATGGTTGAAATTCACGATTGGGACGAAATAAACAATCCCAATACGGTGAAGGTCATCGTGGACCAGAATAACTTCGCCTTGTATTTTTCCCGAAGCCCAATACCATTTCCGAGGGACAAGGAAGCAGGTGCACGTTATTTTAAACATAAAGGAATCTATGCATTTCGAAAAGAGGCATTACTCGATTTTTATAGATTGCCAATGCAGTTTCTTGAAGCAACCGAAAAAATTGAATGTATCAGATACTTGGAATACGGAAAAAAAATAAAAATGGTGGAAACCACTGTTGAAGGTGTAGAGATCGATACGCCCGAAGATTTGGAACGAGCCAAACGATTATGGAAATAGAGTATAAAAAAATAAAAGTCATTGGTTTTGATGCGGACGACACGCTTTGGGTGAACGAAACTTATTTTCGGGATGCCGAACTGGAGTTTGCCAAATTATTGGCTCCCTATGAAACTGCCAACAAAATTGATCAGGAACTGTTTAAAAAAGAAATAGAAAACCTGCCATTGTATGGTTATGGCATTAAAGGATTTGTGCTATCAATGGTCGAAATGGCCTTGGAAATTTCAAACGGTAATATTAAGAGTGCCACCATTGAAAAAATTTTGGAAATAGGGAAGGATATGCTCAATAAGCCCGTTGACCTTCTGGAAGGGGTTGAAGAGGTTTTGCACGCATTATCCCAAGATTACAGATTGATAGTTGTAACAAAAGGTGATTTGTTGGATCAGGAACGCAAACTTGAAAAATCAGGTTTAATGCAGTATTTTCATCACATCGAAATAGTCAGTGATAAGCAGGAAGCCAATTATTCCAAATTATTGAATCATTTAGATATAAAACCATCAGAATTTTTGATGATTGGCAATTCATTAAAATCAGATATTTTACCTTTGGTCAATATCAAGGCCCAAGCGATTCATGTTCCTTTTCATACCACGTGGATCCATGAACAGGTAACTGATCATGAAACACAAAACAAAAGCTATCAGACAGTGAGTAGTTTGCTCGAAATTTTGCCGCTTTTAAAAGTGACTATGAAAAAGACAACGGTTAAGAACAACTAATGTATGAGTTATAAAAATTACCCAATGGTTTCCAGAGTTGTTTTTGGAAGAGGAAGCTTTAATCAGCTAGCAGATATCATAGAATCCAAACGGCTCAATGTGAAAGCACCGTTTGTTTTTTTGGTGGATGATGTGTTTAAGGGAAAAGCTTTTGTCACCTCACGCATCCCGCTGGCTTATGATGATGAATTGATATTTGTATCGGCAGAAGAAGAACCAAAAACATCTCAAGTTGACGAACTTGTTGAACAAATCATTTTAACCCATCAAGACAGGCCTTCTGGAATCATCGGAATTGGTGGCGGAAGCGTTTTGGATTTGGCAAAAGCCGTGTCCATAATGTTGACCAATGAGGGGGAAGCAAAAGATTATCAAGGCTGGGATCTGGTAAAGACACCTGCCATCTATCATGTGGGTATTCCCACAATTTCTGGGACAGGTGCTGAAGTTTCGAGAACCACCGTCCTAACTGGTCCCGAAAAGAAATTAGGCATTAATTCCGATTATACCCCTTTTGATCAAGTAATTTTAGATCCGGAATTGACTCAAGGGGTTCCTAAACCACAATGGTTCTATACCGGAATGGATTGTTACATACATTGCATCGAATCATTAAGCGGGACTTTTTTGAACGCCTTTAGCCAAAGCTATGGGGAAAAAGCTTTTGAGCTGTGCAAGGAGATTTTTGTTGATGGAAATCTTTCTGACGAAGAAGCCCAAGATAAATTGATGATGGCCTCTTGGCATGGTGGTATGAGTATTGCATATTCGCAAGTTGGTGTGGCACACGCCATGAGTTATGGTTTATCCTATTTATTGGGAACAAAACACGGCATTGGCAACTGCATTGTTTTCGATCAATTGGAAGAGTTTTATCCGGAAGGCGTTCAATTGTTTAAGCAAATGAAAAAACAACATCACATTGAACTGCCTCAAGGAATTTGTGCAGATTTAGATGACGAACAATTTGATGTCATGATTGATGTTGCATTGAGTTTAGAACCACTTTGGCAAAATGCCATGGGTAAGAATTGGAAACAGATTATTACAAGAGAGAAATTGAGATCGCTCTATCAAAAAATGTGATATGCGATGGCTAGCTAAAATCATCTATTTCCGATTGTTGGGATGGAAAGTGGCAGGAAACACGGACATGTCTAAAGACTCGATTAAAAAAGCAGTTATTATTGCTGCTCCTCACACAAGTTGGCAAGATTTTTATATTGCCTTACTACTTCGTACAGTTATTGGTGTTAAATCTAATTTCATTGGTAAAAAGGAGCTCTTTCGGTGGCCATTTGGTTATTATTTTAGGAGCATTGGTGGCTCACCTCTTGATAGGCGGCCTGGTCAAAATAAGGTGCAGGCGATTGCCAAATTATTTGAGTCTCGCGATGAATTCCGTTTGGCACTTTCTCCAGAAGGCACACGGAAGAAAGTAGAACAATGGAAAACTGGGTTCTATTATATAGCAAAAGCCGCTAACGTCCCCATTATTATGTTTACACTGGATTTTGAAAATAAGCAAAACTTCATTTCAGAACCTTTTTACCCAACCGACAATATTGAAGCCGATTTACAATTTATTAAGGACTTTTATAAAGATGTAAAAGGCAAAGTGCCAGAGTATTCATGATTTTTGGCACAACTTTTGAATGTTGTAGTTAGTTAATGAAACATACAGTAAACTTTTTTGTCCCTAAAAAGAAACATTAACGAACTATTTAAAAACAGCTACTCCATTTATGTTTTGGAGTAGCTTTTTTTTTGAATCCATCCAAGATATGAACTACGCAACGGTTTGAATAGAAATAAGTTCAGCTTAAAAACGGTCATTTTCTTTATGTTAAAAGGTTCATAAAGTTCTGTTAAATGCACTGTTTCATTAATCCATTCAAGCTTCTAGAGACGTATGTATAACTATAACTTTAAAAATAAAACTATATGCAATCATTCAAATCTATTAAACTTCTTGGTCTTATCATTGCCGCATCTTTATTCGCTTTTTCATGTTCTAGCGACGATGACAACGGTTCAGGCCAAAATCAACCTACAGCCTCTGTAAAATTATTTACATCCAACACTTCCGATGGCAATATCACTTATTACGACTTAACAGACACCTCCAATATTACAACAACCACACTAATTACAACTTCAACGGCAGCTGACGGTATATACTATGATGCCGATACTGATGTTCTGTTACAAGCATCGCGTTCGGGTTTTAATCTTGAAGGTTTTTCAGGTATTTCTGCACTTCCAACGAGTACTTCATTAACAGCAACTCTGTTGGGATCTCCCGACATGCAGAGCCCAAGGGAAACTGCAGTAAAAGGCAATATGGTTGTAGTTGCAGACAATGCTGATGTCGATGGCAATCCTGCTACTGCAGACGGACGCTTTTTTGTATATACTAATAACGGAACTACTTTTACTCTGAGAAATATCATAACCACCAATTTTAAAGTTTGGGGAATTACTTTTATAGATAACGATTTGTATGCGGTTGTAGATGCTGATGACGAACTCGCTGTATTCTCAAATTTTCTAAATAACACAACAAATGCAACAGTGTCTGCTTCTAAACGTGTTACAATTGAAGGAATTGTAAGAACTCACGGAATTACTTATGACGCTTCTAGCGATACGATGGTCATGACCGATATTGGCGATGCTATGAATACACAAAATGATGGTGCTTTTCATGTGATTGAAAATTTTACATCGAAATTCAACCCGATTCCAAATGGAGGCACCTTGGCTGTTGGAGACCAAATTAGAGTGGCCGGTGCAGCAACATTATTGGGAAATCCAGTAGATGTCGCTTACGATGCTGAAACAGAAACAGTATTTATTGCTGAAGCTGGAAATGGCGGCGGAAGAATCTTGGCCTTTAATAATATTGGAGTAGGAGGAAACCTAACTCCTGTGATCAATAATTCATTAAGCGGAGCATCAGCTGTATATCTTTCAAAAGAATAAATATAATATCATATGTTTAGAAAAGGCTTTCCCTTTACAGGAAGGCCTTTTTTTATTTATAAAACCAAACACAGAATTATCTCGTATATGTATTTGAAGATTCGGTTTTAACGATGTATTGATTTCCAAATCTACCATGAACTTCAGGCCTATTATGTTTTTTATTCTTTCTTTATAAAATTGCTATGAGAAAGAGAAAAGCTGTCAAATTTTTTTGGCAGCTTTTTATATGAAATGAAAAATGGTAATTATTCTATTTTAGCGTCTAACCACGATCTCACTTCCAAAAAATTCTGTGGCGCTACACCATGCCCTACAGGAAACTCTGAAAATGTATGTTTTATGTTCAATCGTTTCAAAAATTCTGGAGCTTTTCTGGCCCAAGTAACTGGTATCACTTGATCTACACTTCCATGCGAACAATAAAAGTCGAGATGTGAATAGTCCTTTTGATTGACATCAGCAGGAAGGATTTCTTCATTTATATAGCCGCTTAATGCTACAACATTTTTAACTATTTCAGGATGGGTGAGTGCTACCGCATAACTCAAAATGGTACCTTGGCTAAAACCGAGTAAGGTCACATTATGTTCATCGACAGGAAAGGTATCGCAAGCCTCTTTGATGAATTTGGCAATCAAATCCCTTGATTCTATGGCTTGTTCGTCATCACTCCATTTATTCATTTCTGAATCAAAACTAATGTCATACCATGCATTTCCATACGGTTGCATCGTGTAAGGGGCTCTTACCGAAATGATGAAAAATTTCTGTGGCAATTCCGAAGCAAACGAAAACAAATCATTTTCATCACTTCCATAACCATGGAGCATGATGAGCAATGGTGCATTTTCTTTAAGGATTGAAGGTCGGGTTAAATGATTTAAAGAAAGTTGAGGCATCGTATTAATTTATATTTTTAAACCAGTCTTGAAACATGGGTCCCAATACAGGAATTGGTTCATCCTTTCCCTTTAAAGCTATATACAGTCCGTATAGCCAGCTTACAAACGTAACTACCCAAAATGCGGTTCCAAGCCAGCTGTTGACATATTTTTCTACTAAATTGGAAAATATCAACAAAATGATCAAACCCAGCATTTGCCTGATATGAAACGTTGTAAAAGGGTTTTTCTTTTCGATATTCATGATAATAGCGATAATCAATCCCACAAATGTAAAATAACTTACAATGGCAAGGGTTTTACCTTCATCTATAGTTTGTTGATCCATTAGGAGTGCAGGATTATTTGATTATTGGACAGAATGCCATAGGCCTTTCCTTTGAGCTGATGCCCAACAAACACTGCGTTTTTGGATAAAGAAAGAATGTTTTCTTTTGAAAACGTATATTCCATTGTTGGACTGAAAAGACTAACATCCGCTTGATTTCCAACATTAATGGAGTTTGATTCCAATCCAAAACGATCCTTTCCTTTGGTCAGCAAATCAATTGTCTTTTTGAGTGTAAAGACTTTATTCAATGCTCCAAAAGCGCTTTCCAGACCGATGGTTCCATTTTTGGCATGGTCAAATTCCACTTTTTTATGCTCAATGTCAATTGGGTTATGATCACTGGTGACCATGTCGATAGTGCCATCTTTTAAGCCTTCAATGAGTGCATCACAATCGGTTTGGGTTCGCAATGGTGGAGAAACTTTATAATTAGTATTAAAACTGATCAATTCGTCATCGGTCATCACCAGATTGTGAATGGCCACGCTGCAGCTAACATTCAATTTCTGTTGTTTTGCATTTCGGATCAAGGCTACTGCTTTCGCTGTGGAAATAGTGGGAATGTGGAGTTTTCCTCCTGTATATTCCAAAAGAAATAAATCCCTAACAATCTGCAATTCTTCCGCCAAGTTCGGATTTCCTTTTAATCCTAATGAGGTGCTCGTCACATTTTCGTTCATCACACCAAGACCTGTAATTTTGGATTCCTGTGGAAAGGAATAAATTAGTCCACCAAAATTGCCAGCATATTGTAAGGCAATTTTCATCAGATTTGGATTGGTAATCGGTTTTTGATAATCATAAAAGGCAATTGCTCCTGCATTGGTCATATCAAACAACTCCGCCATGTCTTCCCCTTTGCTTTCTTTTGTCAAGGCTCCAATTGGGTATAATTTCACGGCATTGCCAGATGCTTTTCCTTTTAGGTAAGATATATCGGCATAACTATCCACAGCGGGATTGGTGTTGCTATTGACGGCCACAGCAGTAAAACCAGATAATGCGGCTGTTTTAAGCCCGTTTTCAATGGTTTCGCGCTCTTCATAACCTGGTTCGCCAAAACTCACGCTGCTATCAAACCAGCCAGATGACACATGGAGGTCATCCAATACTATTTCCCTGTAATTCTTCGGGTTTTTAATGTGTTTCGAAATCTGTGTTATGACTCCTTTTTCAACTAAAATATCAAGGGTTTGATTGTGAAAATCGCTTTTTGGGTCAACAATAGTCGCAGATTTTATGAGTACGTTCATTTAAAGAATTTTAAGATGAGCATTTCAATAATTAAAAAAGCTAGTGCAAAAATAACAAACCATTTCCATAGCTCGTTCACATTGGTAATACTTTTTATATCATCAATAGCAGATGCAACGGAGTTGCTAGTTTCAGCGTTTTCAAAATCGGATAGGTTATAATAACTTAGATCACTCTCGTTACGGTTATAATTATAGCTCAACTTTTGCAATGTGTCTTCTTTTTTGTTCACAGAGATAATGCCAGCGATATTAGGATATTCATTGGTTTTTAACTCCACTTTATTTGTATAGGTTTGTTGTAAAGGCACTACTGATTCATCCTCTACTACCAAGGTTAAGATATCGTTCTGCTGCAATTGGGTGCTAATGTCAATGGTATTTTCCTGTCCGATGGTATAATACAATTGTGGAACCTTTAAGCTTTGTTTTCCTATGTTGTAAAGAATGGGAACAATCAGCGGTGAATTTTTAAAGTTGGAATTGTCTTCATTTAACGCAGCTGAAAATACATACGCGTTGTTGGATTGCGTTAAAAAGGAGGATCCATCCTCATAATTTAAAATGGATGCACCTCCAGTTCCGCCAAACGGATAATAAGAATTCACTTTTGGATATTGAAAATTAGTCACTTTTTTATCAAAAACGTTTGCCACCAATGGATGCGAAAAGTTAATGGATGTAATTTTTCTTTCGGATGTATTTTTTAGGTTATAATTTGGAAATGAATAATTTATAAGAAGTTGATTATAAGTACTTATATTGCTTTCACTTGAAGGGATAATCAAAACATAACCGCCATTATCTGTGAATGATTTTAAAGCCGTGGTCAGTGAATTTGGGACTTCTTTTAGTTCATTCAGCACAATTAAATTTTGATTTTCAAGGGTGTTGTAATTTAGTTCGTTGAATGGCACTGATGTATAATCAAATTCATCATCGCTATATATTTTTTTAAGGAAACCATCCACCGTTTCGTTTATGGAAAGCACCTTGATCTTATCGCGCTGGTTGATATTAAAGAACAAGGCATTGTCATATTGCAGGTTGGCATCCTCTATAAGGACTTTTCCATCAAAAGCAACATCCAAAGGGATTGTGAAGGTCGTTAAAGCCGAATTTTCAATGGAAACCGAACTTTTTGCAATCAGTTTATCTTGATTAAAAAGTGACACTGGCAATGTTTCCATTGCTGTGCCTTGATTTTTAAGTCCTACGGTCAGCTCAAGCGTATTGGCATCCATTTTAGAAACATACGCTGTATCGATGGCGACATTGTTCATATTTTCTGGAGCCAATTGCACCAATTTAAGATTGATTGGCTCATCATTTTCCAACGATAAGGCTTGCTCTTTTTGTTGAAAATCGGAAATCATCACCAAATTCTTAATAGAGGCATCATCCTTGGAAAATGCCTTTTTCCCTTTTAAAATTGCCGCTTCATAGGTCAGTTGGTTGGATGAATGTTTTAATTGAATAAGGTCGTTTTTAATGGCTTTAGTGGTGGTATTTACAAATGTTTGGTCATTTGTGAATAAGGTAATCTGTTCATTGTCATCCATGTTTTCAATGATGTCTTGAACAGCTTTATTTAAGAGTGTGCCATTGCTGCTCTTGGCTTGCATACTAAAAGAATTATCCAAATAAATGACCGTTTCGCTTTTGGTGTTAAAACTATTGGAATCGGCAATATACGGTTGCGCAAAAGCAATGATAACACAGGCCAATAGTAATAAACGGGTCAATAAGGTCAGCCATTTTTTGAGCTGCGAACTTTTTCGGGTTTGTAATGTGATGTCCTTTAAAAATTGCACATTGGTAAATTCCACTTTCTGAAACCGTCGAAGCTGAAATAAATGAATAATAATGGGAATGATAAGCAGCAATAGCGCGTAAAGTAGTTCCGGGTGTTTAAATTGCATGCTTTGGTTTGAATTAATTGAGCAATCAAATATAGAAAATGCTGAAAGATTAGCACGGATGGATTTAGGGAAATTTAACTTTTAGTTTGCTTCAAGGTTTTTTTGATCTTAACAAAAGAAAAAGTAATCA
>JBGSXJ010000317.1:0-4950 GCA_041751535.1 Aquaticitalea sp. | reverse complement strand
GATTTCCCAAAACAGAAAACACACCATCCTTCGCATTTAATTTGCCAAAGAGATTTTTCCACGGCAGCATTTCAGAACTTTTATTATTGACCATATCACCAGTGAACAAGATGACATCACTTTGTTGTTTCATGATCAAATTGACGCCATGTTCAATTTTTTCATGGTTGTCAAAACTGCCGGAATGTATATCACTGATTTGTGTGATCTGATATCCATCAAAGGCATCAGGAAGATCTTCAAAATGTAATACATATTTGAGTACCCGGAAATCGTATTTTCCTTTGTACATGCCATAAAGTAAGGATGCAAATGGGATGGCAGCCAATCCAATGGCAATACCACTTATAAATTTGCGGCGTGACGGCATATAAAAAGTGTCTTTCGGAGTAAATAACTTTTGATAAGTCCCAGATATAATGCGAACGATATCCTCGCCGAGCAAAAAAGGTATCAGGACCAAATTGAAAAGGACAAATGACAACAGAAACCCAAAGGCATAACTTTTTGAGGGCGAAAGAACGCGTCCTTCGGAAGACATGGTAAATTGAATAATGAAATTCCCTACCACCAGCAAGGCAATTCCAATAAACAAATAATGAATCCAAACGCTTTTTGAAATTGTCTTTATGGCTTGAAAACCGTAAAAGGTGAGCAGTATAAATAATACAGCAAAAATAAGCCAACGCATCATCGCATTTTTTTTCAAAGATAATTGATTTAACCTGCAATTAAAATCTTACGATTAAATTTAACCATCCCTTAAGATTTAGTATATTTCGGATGCATTTTGAAATGTTCGATTAATGAAACCAGCACTATCCGTTTTCTTTCTCTTGTTTGTTGTCTTTGGCTGCACCAATAAACCTAAAACTACATCAGCGAAAAAGGATGGTTCATTAATTTCGTATGTCAATCCGTTTATTGGAACTGGAGGTCATGGACATACCTATCCTGGTGCGACGATGCCCTTTGCGATGATGCAGCTAAGCCCAGATACGCGGCTCGATGGTTGGGATGGCTGTTCTGGATATCATTATAGCGATACACATATTTATGGGTTTTCACACACCCATTTAAGCGGAACTGGTGTCAGCGATTATGGCGATATTTTATTGATGCCAACAACTAGCGTTGTTTTTAATAATGGAAGTGATGGTAAAAAAGGTTATCGTTCGAAATTTTCCCACGATTCTGAAATTGCGGAACCCGGATTTTATAAAGTGACTCTTGAAGACACTGGTATTGATGTGGAATTAACTGTTTCCCAACGCAGCGGAATTCACAAATATCAATTCCCTTCAGCAAAAAACCAAATGCTCATTCTGGATTTGTTGCATCGCGACGAACTTTTGAGCGGCAGCATCAAACGTATATCAGAAACCGAATTGTCTGGGCATAGACATTCCAAAGCATGGGCAAAACAGCAGAAACTTTACTATTATATCAAATTTTCGCATCCTATTTCTGTCGATTTGGGAGCTTCCAAAACTCAGTTCAAAAATAAAAAAGCAGCCTTTCAGTTTGACAATCCGAAGAATGAACCTGTTTATGTCAAAATTGGAATCAGCCCTGTAGATGAAGAAGGTGCCAAAAAGAATCTAGATACCGAAATCGGCAACCAAACCTTCGATGAAATAAAGGAAATAGCACAAACCACGTGGGAAAAGCAACTCGAAAAAATTGTGGTAGAAAGCGATAACAAAGATTATAAAACAAATTTTTATACTGCTTTATACCACACCATGATTGCCCCAAATATCTATCAAGATGTTGATGGACGATACCGAGGGATGGATCTGAAAGTCCACGAAACCAAAAAATTTGACTATTACACTGTGTTTTCGTTATGGGATACCTATCGTGCAGCACATCCTCTTTATACCATCATCGAGCCAAAGCGTACGAATGATTTTATAAACACATTCATTTCAAAATATGAAGAAGGTGGCATTATGCCCATTTGGGATCTTTCGGGCAATTATACAGGCTGTATGATTGGGTATCACGCCGTTCCCGTAATTGCAGATGCGTATTTAAAAGGTATTCGGGGTTATGACGAAGAAAAGGCTTTTGAAGCCATGAAATTCTCTGCGACCCGGAATTGGTTAGGACTTAAATCCTATAAGGAATTCGGATTTATTCCTGTGGAAGAAGAAAGCGAATCGGTTTCAAAAACACTCGAATATGCCTATGATGATTGGACAATTGCCTTAATGGCCGGAGAACTGGACAGGGACGATGATGAAGAGGTCTTTATGAAGCGTGCCCAAAACTACAAGAATGTTTTTGATCCTGAAACCAAATTTATGAGAGGTCGTTTTCGCAATACTTGGTTTGCGCCTTTTGATCCGTATGAAGTAAATTTCAATTATACGGAAGCCAACGCCTGGCAATACAGCTTTTACGTACCGCAAGATATCTCGGGTTTCATGACACTCTTGGGCGGGAAAGATTCCTTGGATTTAAAACTCGACACACTATTTGAAGCGAAAGCAACCACATCTGGCCGTGAACAGGCTGATATCACTGGGCTTATTGGGCAATATGCGCATGGCAATGAACCGAGTCATCATATGGCCTATCTCTACAATTTTGTGAACAAACCTTATAAAACGCAAGAAAAAGTTCATCAGATTCTGACCGAACTTTATAAAAATGCACCTGATGGTATATCGGGAAATGAAGATTGCGGACAAATGAGTGCTTGGTATGTGTTTAGTGCCATGGGTTTCTATCCTGTGACTCCTGGTTCCAACCAATACATTATCGGCAAGCCTTTGTTTGATAAAACCACCATAAATCTAGAAAATGGAGAAAAATTCCATATCAAAACTTATGATTTAAGCAATGAAAATAAATACATCGATTATGCAAAATTGAATGGAAGAACCCTTGACGAAACCTATATAACTCACGAAGATATCATGGAAGGTGGCACACTGGAATTTTGGATGACCAACCAGCCAAGTCAGTGGGGAACATTTGAAGGCGATGAACCTGTTACCAAAATTGATAATTATGTAATTGTCCCAGCGCCATTTATTGCCATGGGCGATGTGGCTTTTAAAGAAGAAACCGAAGTGGTCTTGGCAAATGCTGATGTTGAGGCCAGTATTTTTTATACTGTGAATGATTCCAGCTATTTGAAATATGAAAAACCATTTAAATTAACCAATCCTACCAACTTGAAAGCCTATTCAGAAAAGGATGGTGCCAAAAGTGCTACCATTACTACTGCTTTTTATAAAATAGATCCGAATGTTTCTTTGGTTTTAAAAACCGAATATGCCAATCAATACAATGGAGGCGGACAAAACGCGCTGATCGATGGCATAAAAGGATCCAAGGATTTTAGGACTGGGTCGTGGCAAGGTTATCAGGATAAAGATTTGGTGGCAATCGTCAATTTGGGCAGTGAAAAAGCTGTAAGCAAAGTATCCATCAACTTTTTGCAAGATCAAAAATCATGGATATTTTTCCCAACCGAAATTCTTTGCTATGTATCAACCGACAATCAAAATTATCAATTGGTATCGAGCCAAAAATTGGATGCTATAAAAGCTTCGGAACAAACTGAAATCAAAACGATTCATTTCAATTTGAAGCAAACCAATGCTCAATATGTTAAAATCGTTGCGAAGAAACTTGGTAGATTACCGAAATGGCATTTAGGGTATACTGATGATGGTCGTGCCTGGATTTTTGTGGATGAAATAAGTGTGCAGTCGTCTTCGCAGTCGCAGTCGCCTTGAAAATAAAATTTGAGAACCTGTCTGCTGATAGGCAGGTTCGAGGCCTTAAAAATTAGCTAACTTTTAATATTTAAAATCCTATTTAAAAATGACCCAACAAAAATCCTATCGTTCCTCCTTTATCTTGTTGACTACCTTATTCTTTCTATGGGGATTCATCACCGTTTTGGTCGATTCGCTCATTCCTAGACTTCGTGAACTATTTACGCTCACTTATTTTCAAGCTGGGTTAGTGCAATTTGCTTTTTTTGGAGCTTACTTTTTACTCTCCATACCTGCGAGCTTTATCCTTTCAAAAATAGGCTATAAAAAGGGAATTATTTTAGGATTATGTACTATGGCAGTGGGCTGTTTATTGTTTTACCCTGCAGCTTCCTATCGTGTTTTTGGTGTTTTTATGGTGGCCTATTTTATTCTTGCAGGCGGAATGACCATTTTGCAGGTTGCTGCCAATCCGTATGTTGCGGTATTGGGGTCAGAAGAGAGTGCCTCGAGCAGATTAAATTTATCCCAAGCATTCAATTCCTTGGGAACCGCAATTGCTCCCATCATCGGAGCCTTGTTTATTTTGAGTGACACCATTAAAACCGAAGGTGAAATCGCAGCCCTTGCTGGCAACGAAAAAGGAATATATCTGGCCACCGAAGCCGCAGCCGTGCAAAAACCTTTTGTTGGTCTGGCCATTTTTATATTCATTATTGCCGGGATTTTCTTTTTTGCCAAGCTACCAAAGTTAATCAATGAACAAACAGTAGGCAGCTATCGGGATGCACTCAAAAGCAAAAATTTAATGATGGGCGTCCTCGGCATCTTTTTTTATGTTGGTGCTGAAGTCGCTATTGGAAGTTATTTGGTTAATTATTTTCTTGATATGAATTTGGTCGAAGTCATTAAAGAAAGTGGTTTTATGAGATCAATTGCCGAAACACTATTGAGTTCAGGTATTGCTGACAACGATAATAAAGCCATAGTTGGTGTCTTTGTGACCTTTTATTGGTCTGGTGCCATGATAGGACGATTTGTGGGTGCCTATCTGACAAAAATTATGAAGCCGGGTCATGTCTTGGGAACCTTCGCCTCAATTGCAGTGGTCTTGATCTTGATATCCATCAGCACGACAGGATTGATAAGCATGTGGAGTATATTGGCCGTTGGATTGTTCAATTCCATAATGTTCCCAACCATATTTACCCTG
>JBGSXJ010000316.1:0-5190 GCA_041751535.1 Aquaticitalea sp. | reverse complement strand
AAAATGCTGCTTTCTAATTCAAGACGATCTAGTTGGCGCATTGTGACATTTTATGGATGATGGCCAAAAGTATATTATGCTACTGTCTCGCTCTTTCCTTCCGTAACTTTCGATTGCTCAACCTTACTTTTACTTTCAACTTTTGCTTCCGCTCTTTTTCTTGGGTTTTATCCTGTACAAGTTGCACATAGAATTTTGATCCTGCATTTTCAAATGTTGTTTTTTCAGGGAGTGTCAAACCATCTTTACTTTTTAGATTGCTCCAGGGCAAGGATAACCACACATCAACATACTCCTCAAATTTCACTTTGCCTTCAACAAAAACATGAATGGCAGATGATTGTATTTCCGTTTGGGGAATGAGGAGTACGCCATCCTTAATTTCTAAAGTCTGAACGATGGGTCTAAACTGTAATTTCTCAAAACGCTCATCTTTCATCAATACCGAATTATCTAGGATGGGTTTGTAGTTGTAGAGTTTTAAATCCTTCAGGTTTACTTCTAAAGTTCCGTTTAGAGATGACATAATCAATTCGCCATCATTAGCAAGATTTCCGATGGCTTTTAGATGGTAATCGATTATGCCTTCAATGGTATCGGCAGCTCTTAAATCTTCGTCCTTAAAATAATCAAATCGTGTTACCAACTCGTGAATGTCCACATCGGTTGCTTGCATATCAATATTTACCGGAAGGATATCGTTGGTTTTTAAGCCAGCTTCCATAGACATGGCGATGGCACCGCCATAAAAATCCATTTGGGTGTCTTCAATTTTAAATTTGCCTTTATCATCAAACAAAAGTTCCAAACCAAACTTGGTCAAATCGAAATCCATATGTCTTAATGTATCAATTTTAACACCTACAGTTGGATAAAAAGATGTATTGATTTTCGTCATGGCATCCTTCCATTTTTGAAGATTCATTTCTTTTTTAGTTGGCGTTTCTTCAATTATTGATGCATTTTTTATAAACTCCTTTAGGTCATCGGTGTCTAAATATGGCGAACGGATGGAGAAATTGGAACTATGCGATTTATTTTCTCCTGAATTATTAATAAAATCAGAAAAATTATCGATCGATCCTGAAAAGTAGATGGAACTTTTTCCTGGGAGTTTTATGTCGAGGGTTTTTAGGGTTGCCAAATCATCATTTATTTCCACATGCAAGCTATCTACCGGAATTTGCAAGTTTGCCGCCTTAAAATCAATACGGGTGTTGCTTAATTTTAAATCACCAAAGGTCTTTGCATTCATGATATCCAAATCTTCCGATTGTGCATTGTAGTTTCCAATAAATTCAAAATCACCCGACTTGAAAATAAAGTTGGTGGTATTCAGATAATCATTCAAATCTTCCGATTTTCCTTTTACGTTCACAAAAAAATCAAGGTCAAATGGGTTTCCGTTAGATCGATCTTCTTGGGCGCTATGTGCATTAATGTTGCCTTCGATTGAAACACTAGTCTCTTTGTAGTTCAAATCGAAATGATTCAACTGAAGAATGGAATCATTTTCAAAATAGAGTGCGGCTTTGATGTTTTCGGAAATCAGGCCGTTATATTTTAGCGAATCGATGTCCAACTCAATCTCCGGATGGAATTTATAAACATCCTTAAACAATTTGTGCAGTTCTTTTTTCTGGGGTTTCTTCTGGTTAGGGGTTTCAGTTGTAAATGATTGAATGGTAGATAGCACGTCATCGCCATTAATAAAAGGCGCTTTAATTTTTAGGGCTATTGAACCTATATTCTGTAGTTCGTCCAATAAAATTGTGGGGAATTGCTTGATACTTCCTGATAAATAGAGCGGGTTATGCTCGCCAATATCTAATTTGAATTCTTTTAGCAGGATATCAGAATTATCTACAAATAACGACAAAGAATCTATGGCCAGCTCAAAATCCGCAGGCTCATAGTAGAGTTTGGTATTGGTCAATGTTAAATCACCTCGGGCATTATTTAAAAGTTGATAAAACTCTTTAATATTCCCATTGACCTGACCTTGAAACTGAAATTCTCCGGAATCAATTCGAAATAATTCAATATTAAATAGGTCCTTAAAAATAGCAATTGAGCCATTGGAATTCGCCTCGGCATTCATATAAACCGCATCCTTAAATTGACTTTCAGGACCGTGGATGATGACGTTACCTTTTAGATTTGTTGAGGACTTATCGTATTTAAAATCAAAATTTCGCAATAAAATAGTTTCAGAATTCTGGAGTGAAATGTTTGATTTCACGTTATGGATGACATATTCTTTATATTGCAGCGTATCTACATTGATCCCAAATTGCGGATGGAATTGGTTATAAACAGCATCGAGCGTTTCATGAAGTGTCTTTCGATTATTTTTGTTGACTTCCGCTTTTGGAATAAATTGTATGGCCATAGAAATGACTTCATTCACATTTAGGTTTTTGGAATCGATATAAATTTGGCTCGTCGTCGGGATTTCAGGCTCTTTTGATACGAGTCCTGATATGTTTTTTAGTTGGCCATAAAGCACCAAATTTTCACCATTGGGAAGATTGATAACCAATTGTTTCAAAATTGAATTTTCACGTTCCAATTCAAGGATAATGTTTTGGATGGGTAGTTGAAGACCGTTCTTTTTAACGATGACTTGGGTATTTTCCAAATTAAAATTTCCAGTGGCAACATTCAAAAATTGATATGCGTCCGGAATATCTCCAGAAATGGTTGCGTTTAGCCTAAAACGGCCACCTTTAAAATCAAAATTATCAGTATCTATAATTCTAGCAAGAGATTCATTACTGCCATCCAATAAAATTGTAGCTTCCACAAAGTTGGAAGTTTCAGGCGTACTTTGGTAATATGCATCTTGTATGAGAACATTTGTATCTTCTAATTCCGCCTCAATTCTGTCGAAGGCAATTTTGATGTCTTTAGAAGACTTCTTTGCAGATCGTTCATCTTCAGTTTCATAAATATCAGTCGTTAAATACCCATTAAAAGTTGCGTTCTTTAGATTTAACTTGTTGGCAATGACAAGATCATTGTTTTTGGACGCAAACGTTGCTTGGATATCCGGGTGATTTCCATGGGCAAACTTTCCAGTGATAATGACTGTGGATTTAAACGGTTTGTGAATGTCAAAATTTTTCATTTTTTCTGACAAGCGATCTGTCAATAGCCCTTTGACTGCTTGATATTCAGTTCGATCATTCTGAAAATTGAAGACATAGTTATCAATCTCGGAAAAATCGAGTAGTGCACTCAATCGAAAGTTTTGTTTATCAATACGAAGGGGGAATTCAGGAATCTCGACAGAATCATTTTCGAAGTCTATTGTGAATTTTGGTTTTCCAGTAAGACGTGCGCCATTGGAGTAACTGCCTTTTAGTGTATTAAATCCGAGCTTATTGATTGTAATATCAAAAAAAGTATCACCAGATAATTGCAGGTTTTTTCCTTTATAAGAACCTTCAATTTTATGGATATCCATATCAAAATGCCGATTTAAAATACTGTCTTTTGAAATGTATCTTACGTTATAAATAAAGAAGGTAGCACCTTCTTCTGAAAGCCATTCAGGTAGATTAAGACCTTTTTTTTGGGTTTTTCGATCTTCTTTTTTTAGTTGTTCATGGTATTCTGAAGACCTTTCGGAAATTACTTCGGAAGTGATACGTGCATTTTTAATGGAAATCTTTTCAAATTTGATGTTTCCGGTCAATAGGTTTCCAGCTCCGATAGTGAGTTTTGCTTCGTCGATATAAAGTGTCGACTGTAGATCGGCTATAGTATCTGTGCTAAACTGCGTGATATTTTTTAAAGTAAATCCAACTTTTGGGAAACCACTTAAGAAAGTGGCATTGACTTTTTCAATTTTCAGTGTCCCTATATGGTTTTCGCTGTACCAATCTTGTAACTTATCGATGATGGTATCTCTATTCAGATAGCCAATGGTAAAAAGAGCAATCGGAATTAAAATGATGACTGCCAAAGTTTTAAGAACGCGACGCAACCAAGTAGGGTAGGTGGATTTCTTATTATTTGCATTCTTCGTTTCCAAATCTGAATTTTATTGGAAAATAAGAAGAAAATTTCGGTTATGGACGATAACGAGGCAAATACTAACTAAAATATGGATGGTTGTGATGTTAACTATTTAGGCTAAAATCTAAAACTGACTTGGGCGTTAATTTTAATAGTTTAGTTTTCATTTACATAACCCCAATTTTCACCAGTTTTGATTCTGTAAAGCTGCATTTCTGATATACCGAACTGTTTTGCGATCATTTTCATTCTTGTCCTTCGGTTTGTGTCGTTAATTTTACGCTTTATGAGCTTCACCCTGGTTTCGGTCAGTTTGGCATTAGTTGGCTTTCTGTTAGCCTGATTTTTATATTCTGGATTGCTAAATTGATGGATTTCCTTTTCCCGTTTTGTTGCCCATTTTAAGTTGCCAACGTAATTGTTGCGCTTGTTGTAATCTAAATGAATGACACAGACACCATCATTTTTTTTAAGAAAATGTTCGGCAACAAGCTTATGCACATAGCGGCTAGTGAGTTTTCCGTTTACTTTTTGTTTTAATGGTAAATTTTGATAGCCATTAATAAACGATTCTTTTACAATAGACTCACTTTCAAGCTTACAATTTATGATTCTTCCATAGGTAGAAATCTTAAACTTTTCACTTTCAGAAATTTTATCGTCCAACGTGACAGTCTTCCATTTTTCATTCCAAAGATTTCGGATTTTAGTCATTGTCTGTTTAGTCTTTTATACTAATCGCAAGAGGCATAGATGCGACATATTTTTAAACTCTTCTAGTTATTCCTCGGTCAACACCCAATCACCTTTTGCCAATAAAGGCTCGGCTTGTTTGAATTTAACAGTTCTATTTTCACCACTCATTACATGTTTGATAGTGACTTTATCGTTTCGGCCAATTTTCGGTTTATCGCGTACAATGGTTTCGGTAATTTCTTGGCGTTGCGTATTATTTCCAGCGGCTCTACTCTGTGCAGAACGTTCATCCATATTAGGAATCTCGTCCTTTTTGGTTTCTAATTTATCGTTGCGACGCGGTTGCTTCGCTTCTTGTATGGCGTTGGTGGTTTCAGTTGGTAATTCACCTTTGAAAAGGAATGAAATCACATCCTTGTTCACTTGGTCAATCATCACTTTAAACAATTCAAAAGCCTCAAACTTATAAAT
>JBGSXJ010000315.1:0-3144 GCA_041751535.1 Aquaticitalea sp. | reverse complement strand
ATACTTATGGAACATTCAAATCAACATTCAAAAAAAAGTCATTACCAAACATTCTTCATGATGTTAGGCTGCTCTTTTATAGCGATGTATATTACAATGTACTTAAACACCTATACACTAGACCATGTGTATTTTAGTCTCACACGATTTTATATGACGTGCTTGGGAATTTCAGCAATGGCTGTCATCATGTGGTTTTTTATGCGACACATGTATAAAAATAAACAAAAGAATATCGCCATTCTTTTGGGAAGCTTTCTTTTGTTTTTAACTGCGTTGGTGTTAGTAAGGGCTCAAAAACCTATCATTGGAGACCTTCTTTGGATGAAAGCAATGATTCCGCACCATTCTATTGCCATTTTAACCAGTGAGCGAGCAGATATCCAAGATCCAGAAGTCAAAAAGCTGGCAGAAGATATAATTGAGGCTCAAAAAAAAGAAATTGCTGAAATGAAAGCAATGATAAACCGATTGGAGAATGAAAAATAACACCATAGTCTATACCATTTTAATGTTGCTCATTGCCAGCAAAATCTCTGCCCAAAACATCGTGCGATACGAGTTGACGGTAACGGATACCATCGTCAATTATTCTGGAACAGATAAACGGGCCATTGCTGTCAACGGACAAATTCCGATGCCGACATTAACTTTTACTGAAGGTGATATTGCAGAAATTGTCGTTCATAATAAGTTAAAGGAAAGTACCTCTTTGCACTGGCACGGTGTCTATCTTCCCAACAAGGAAGATGGTGTACCATACCTTACACAAATGCCCATTAAACCCAATGAAACCTTTACCTACAGTTTTCCCATCATTCAGAATGGAACGCATTGGTATCACAGCCATAGCGGATTGCAAGAACAACTCGGGATGTATGGTTCCTTGGTCCTTCTAAAGAAAAAAGACGACCCTAGCTTTAGAAAAGGTATTGACGATTTGCCAGAAGTCCCAATAGTTTTAAGTGAATGGACAGATATAAAACCAGAAAATGTACACCGGATGCTGCACAATGCTTCGGATTGGTTTGCCATTAAAAAGGGAACGACCCAAAGTTATGTTGAAGCTATAAAAGAAGGGCATCTTAAAACCAAGCTCACCAACGAATGGAAACGCATGCTGGCAATGGATGTTAGCGATGTGTATTATGATCAATTTCTAATTAATGGAAAAAACGAAAGTCAGCTCACTGAATTTAAGGCTGGGGACAAAGTCCGTCTGCGTTTCTCCAATGGTGGTGCTTCCTCCTATTTCTGGTTGAATTATGCCGGTGGAAAAATGACCATTGTAGGCAGTGATGGAAATGATGTAGAACCCATAGAGGTGGATCGATTCATAATTGGAGTGTCAGAAACTTATGATGTGGTTGTCACAATTCCGCAGGAAGACATTGCTTACGAAGTATTGGCAACGCCCGAGGACAGAACAAAATCAGCATCCATTTATCTTGGAGATGGCAAGATTCAGCTCAAAAGCAGAATGCCAAAGCTCAAATATTTTGAAGGAATGAAAATGATGAACGATATGATGAATATGGATGGAAGCTTGAATGATATGGGAATGAATATGTCATATCAACAAATGGATATGAATACTGTGATGTACCCTGAAATTTCGGGACCCAAAGGAGGAACAAAAAAGGATATGCCTGATATGAAAATGGATAACACCGACCATTCAGATCACGGAAGTCATGCTGCAGCGAAAACAGACATCATTACATTGAATTATGGTATGCTCAAAGCACCTCAATCAACTACCTTACCCAACGATGCTCCTGTCAGGGAATTACATTTTGATCTTACCGGTAATATGAATCGATATGTATGGAGCATGGATAACAAAGTCCTTTCCGAAACCGATAAAATACTGATTAAAAAGGGAGAGATCATCAGAATTACCATGTTCAACAATTCCATGATGCGGCATCCCATGCATTTACACGGACATGATTTTAGGGTTCTCAATGGGAAAGGTGATTATGCGCCCCTAAAAAACGTTCTGGACATTATGCCAATGGAAACAAATGTCATAGAATTTGAAGCCAACGTGGAAGGCGATTGGTTTTTTCATTGCCATATTCTCTACCACATGATGGCCGGGATGAACCGTGTATTTGCAACAGGTGATTATAAAAATCCGTATTTACCCAATAAGAAATGGGCCTATAAAAAACTACAGTCCGAAAGCAATCAACCACATTTTATGATAGAGAATGACTTTGCCACTAACGGTAATGACGGAATGGCCATGCTACAAAATGCAAGATGGAGTTTTGCAACAGAGTGGCGATTGGGCTATCACGACAAACACGGTTACGAAACCGAAACGCATATTGGTCGATACATAGGAAAGAATCAATGGTTGATGCCCTTTGTTGGTTTTGATTGGCGCTATCGAAAAATGCATGGCGAAGTTGAAAAAAATCTATTCGGACAGTCCAATACCAAAGACCAAAGGGCCGTGATGAGTTTAGGGGTGGCATACACCTTACCCATGCTCGTCATCTTGCAGGGAGAAGTATTTAACGATGGCAATGTAAGATTTCAACTCATGCGTGAGGACATCCCGATTTCGCCAAGATTAAGATGGGCCTTTATGGTCAATACCGACACGGAATATATGACAGGTTTAAAATATATTGTTACCAGAAATATAGGAATTTCAACACATTACGACAGTGATATGGGCATCGGTTTTGGAGCTACCTTGAATTATTGAGTACAATCGTCCCAACATTGTAGGTTAAAATAAAAAGACGCTAATAGTTTCAACATCATGAAAGAATTGGAAAGAAAAAATCATTGGAACAATATTTACCAAACCAAACAACTGAATGAAGTGAGTTGGTATCAGACCAAACCTGAAACGTCGCTTGACTTCATCAACGAATTTAATGTACCCACAACTTCCAAAATCATTGACATTGGTGGCGGCGACAGTTTTTTGGTAGACCACTTGCTTGACTTGGGTTATGAGCACATTACCGTGTTGGACATTTCGGAATCAGCCATCAACAGGGCAAAAAACAGACTTGGCAGCCTAGCTAAAAATGTAAAATGGATTGTAGCCGATGCAGCTAATTTTCAACCTACGGAACAGTACGACTTTTGGCACGACCGCGCAGCATTTCATTTTCTGAC
>JBGSXJ010000314.1:0-4776 GCA_041751535.1 Aquaticitalea sp. | reverse complement strand
TCTATTGTCGCAGGCAGAGAAAATTACCTTTTTGGAAGATAAGGTCAGAAAGTTGAATAAGTTCGAACGGTTGCAGATACCGTTTAGTGAATTGACCAAAGAAGTGAAAATCAATTACGAACATATTGAACGCTTATCCTACTCTAGCGTCATTACATCCAACTTTTCCAAAATTGATACCATTGCTGTATTTACTGCTAAATGGAATGAGGCAAAGATTAACAATGCTGAAATTGCAAAAGAAAAAGATAAATTGTACCGCTGGTTAAAGCAAAAGTATAGTTTGGATACCTTGCTAGTGCGAAGGGAAAATTAATTACTGCTTGATGATTTTGTAGCTAAAACCTTTATCATTGTCCCCTAAAACAGAAACGTCAACACTCATATCGCTCTGTGATTTTGAGAAAATATGCAAATGATCAAAAAGGACATCGCTATGAAACCTAGTGTTATGATTGTTGATTTCAGAGTAATAGGCAACATGGTTATTTGACTTTAACGGAAATTTTATTGGTCATCTTCTTCCAAATACATTTTCTGTACTCGTTTGAATAAATCTGAAGAATAGACAAAACCGGTCACGGCCTCATTATCTGTTTTAAAAATTGTTTTGTTGGAGCCTTCCCATTCTTTAAGACCATCTTTTAAAAACACGACCTTCTTTCCAATTTCCATTACCGAGTTCATATCATGCGTGTTGATCATTGTAGTAATGTCATATTCTTCGGTAATTTCCTGTATAAGATTGTCGATGACTGTTGCAGTGCTAGGGTCCAATCCGGAGTTGGGTTCGTCACAAAACAAATACTTTGGTTTGTTGACAATGGCCCTTGCAATGGCAACTCGCTTTTGCATACCACCAGAAGCCTCGCTAGGTAACTTATTGTGTGCATCCTCTAAATTTACACGTTTTAAAACAAAATCGACGCGGTCTTCCATTTCGCTTTTACTTTGTTTGGTAAACATTCGCAATGGGAATTTTACATTCTCTGCAATGGTCATGGAATCAAATAAAGCACTGCCTTGAAAAACCATTCCCATTTGCGCCCTTAACTCACGCTTGTCATCATCGGACAGTTCTGAATAGATTTGTCCGTCATAAGATATGGTTCCTTTATCTGGCACAAATAAACCTAATAGACATTTTAAGAATACAGTTTTGCCAGAGCCACTTTGCCCAATGATCAAATTGGTTTTACCTTTTTCAAACGTTGTACTAATGCCTTTGAGTACTTCGGTATCTCCGAATGATTTATAGATGTCTTTTACTTCTATCATTAGCTTAATAACATTTGGGTTAGTATATAATTGAATAGAATAATCATAACACTGGTCCAGACGAATGAGGTTGTGCTGGCCTTACCTACTTCAAGTGCTCCACCTTTCATATAATACCCGTAAAACGATGGAATGGTTGCCAATAAAAATGCGAACACAAAAGTTTTGATAAATGCATAGACCATATGGAAGGGTTGAAAGTCCATTTGAACCCCTTCAATATAATCTTCTAAACTGCTAAATCCACCATACACACATGCAGCCATACCACCGATAATTCCTAAAAACATAGCAATGGAAATGACGAACGGATACAGCATTAAGGCGACAAATTTTGGAAATACCAGGTAGTTGATGGCATTGATCCCCATCACCTCGAGTGCGTCAATTTGCTCAGTGACACGCATGGTCCCGATACTCGATGTAATGAACGATCCCACTTTACCTGCCATAATGATGGAAATGAATGTCGGGGCAAATTCCAGTACTACCGATTGTCGTGTTGCAAAACCTACAAGTGATTTTGGAATCAATGGATTGCTGATGTTCAAGGCTGTTTGGATAGTGACAACACCTCCCACAAAAAAGGAGATAAATGCCACAATGCCCAATGAGCCAATAATTAAATCATCTATATCCTTAAAGATCAATCGTCGCATCACCGACCATTTGGTAGGCTTGCGAAAGGTTTCCCTTATCATTAAAAAATAGGTACCGATATTATGAAGGTATTTCATAGTCTAATTTGTTCCTGCTAAAGTAAAAAAATCTACAACGTTATTAACCTTTATTTAAAATTAAGATTATGTTAAATGCCGTATTTTTGTTTCTTTAAAACAAAGCAACAGTAATGAAGCACTTTATTCTACTTTTTTTGATTCTTATAACGACTACTTCCTGTAAGGCACAGCAAGAGATTAAACCCAAATCCACCTCCAATGAACCTACAATTTCCAATTCTCCAAAACTAATCGTGGGCATTGTGGTGGATCAAATGCGATATGATTACTTAACGCGGTTTGATTCCAAATATGGCAATGGCGGATTTAAACGTATGATCAATGAAGGGTTTAATTGCAAAAATAACCATTTTAATTATGTTCCAACATATACAGGTCCCGGGCATGCCTCGGTGTATACGGGCGCAACTCCAAAGTATCATGGTATCATTGGGAACGATTGGTATGATAAGGAACTGAAAACATTCGTGTATTGCGCAGGTGATGACACTGTTCAATCAGTAGGCACAACTGATAAAGCAGGACAAATGTCCCCACACCGAATGAAAACCACAACTTTTCCGGACGAAAATAGGTTGTTTACACAAATGCGCGGAAAGTCAATTGGAGTTGCTTTAAAAGATCGAGGTGCTATTTTGCCTGCTGGTCATACTGCCAATGCCGCATATTGGTTTCATGGTCGGGATGAGGGTAATTGGATTTCGAGCAGTTTTTATATGAATGACCTGCCAAAATGGGTAAAAGATTTTAACAACGAAAAATCAGTCGCAACATATTTTAAAGAATGGAATACCTATTACGATATTCAAACCTATACTGAAAGCGGTAGTGATTTGAACGCTTATGAAGGTGGTTTTAGAGGCAAGGAAACCGCGACATTTCCGTATGATTTGGAAGCATTAAAATCACAAAATGGCAACTATGAACTTATAAAATTATCAGCGTACGGCAATAACATCACTACTGATTTTGCGATAGCAGCCATTGATGGCGAACAACTCGGGAGTGATGATTTTACGGATGTTTTGGCAATCAGTTATTCGGCACCAGACTATGTGGGCCATAATTTTGGAGTCAACTCCAAAGAGGTTCAAGACACATATATTCGGTTGGATAAGGATTTGGAACGCCTATTTGATTATCTTGATGATAAAGTTGGTAAAAACGAATATACCGTATTTCTAACAGCTGACCATGCTGCGGTGGAAGTGCCAGCATATTTGCAAAGTGTAAAAATCCCCGCAGACTATTTTGACAGTAGCGCGTTTAGGAAAACAATAACTGAATTTGTCACTGCTAAATTCGGGGCTTCAGATTTAGTGGAAAATAGTTCCAACAATCAGATATTTTTAAACAGAACGAAACTAACGGAATTGGGATTCATCCTAGAGGACGTACAACAAATCATCGCTAACGAAGTCATAAAGCAGAAGCATATCGATAAAGTTTTTACGGCCTCCACATTGGCCAGTATGTCATTTTCTTCTGGTATAGAATCGCTGTTGCAAAATGGTTATCATCAAAAGCGCTCTGGTGATGTTATTTTTGTATTGGATCCAGCGGTGATTTCTTATAGTAAGACAGGGTCAACCCATGGGTCTTCTTTTAATTACGATACACATGTGCCCTTATTGTTTTTCGGAAAAGGAATACGGAAAGGCCAAACTTTGGATAAAACAACTATTACCGATATCGCCCCAACCATGTCGGCCTTGTTAGGCATTAGTTTTCCAAATGCGGCCACTGGTCAACCGTTAGAATTTGTTTTGGATTGAATAGGGTAGGATAGCTATCTAACTAGGTATTTAAAGTGAACTTATTAAGCATGCCCTTCCAGCGCAGTTTTCTTATGAATTTTCCTTGAGCTTCAGTGACTAGATAGGTGACATTATTGTTTTTCGCTTTAAAAAATCCTGCCATATAATCCTTAAACAAACGATAACTTTTTTTTTTGAAGGCCAGTTTAATAGCTGAAATCAGGGTGATCAAAAACCCATAGCGCATTTTGTACATCGCCTCGCCTTGTAGATATTTTGAAGCTTGGCTGTAGATTAGTCCGGTGGGTTTTAAATGTTTGACATGAAGCGCTTCATCAGTTAGAATATCCCAACCATGAAATTTTGCCAAGAGCTCATCCACTGTGTCCCAACCCATGGAAGGTTTTAGTTGTCCGATTTCAAGGAAACATTGTTTTCGATAGGCTTTCAGTGCGCCTCGAATATGGTCCTTTCGGGTGAGATTTTCCAATATCCATTCGCTATTTTTTTCGATATAGCAAAAACCACTTGCCATTCCCAATTCTTTATTGCTATTGAAATGTTGCGATAAAACTTCCAAATAATTTTTGGGAAATATTAAATCTGCATCAAACTTACAAATCACATCGTAAGTATCATCAAGCGTATTCAAACCTTTGTAAAATGCGTTTATAATTTTTGTACCAGGTAAATGTTCGTGTGAAGACGTAATGTTCAATAGCGAAATAAATGGATATTTTAAGGTTAGCTGTTCTACAATTCTTTGTGTATCATCGGAAGAATGATCGTTTACCACCACCACTTTCTTTGGCAATAACGATTGTTGTGCCAGTGATTCTAAAGTCAATGCAATAAAATCCTGCTCGTTATGCGCTGGGATGATGATGTAAAATTTCATTTTATAAATCTCAACATAAAAAAATCAAATTGCAAGCTTTTAAAATTTGAATTGAATAGAAGAATTAGTTGGAAAATATTAATAATTAAGAATTAGAATGTTT
>JBGSXJ010000313.1:0-25466 GCA_041751535.1 Aquaticitalea sp. | reverse complement strand
GCGGGATTGCCATTATCGTCCTGAACATTCCATGTGATGGTCGTTGTCCCTACAGGATATGGATCTGTCAGCGCCAAGGAATCGTCCCTGACACCGATAGGATCATCCACACCGCAATTGTCGGTTGCCGATGCGGAGACCGCAACAATGGCCTCACAAACCCCAGGGTCAGAATCGACATTTTTGTTGCCATTGGTTGTTATGACCGGAGCGATGTTGTCAACAACTGTGATATTGGCCATACAGGTTGAGACATTTCCGTGAATATCGGTTACGGTAAGAAGTACAGGGACACCAGAGCCTCCTCCAGATGCCACTGTATGGCTTCCTAGATAAATGGAAGTATCTACGGGATATTCTGTCCATTCATTTTGTAGGTCAGGAAATCCTACTAAATTAGTTACATTCCCATCGGTTATATTTGAATTTCTTACTAAAGTTCTATCAAGAGTTCTAATGCCAGTTCCTCCCCAATGAGTTCCAGGGTCTTGACCAATTCTTCCGAAAACGTCAATATTTGTTGTTCCATTCTTAAGAACAACGGCATCATCTCCGTTAAAGAAGCTACTATTCGGATTTTGATCAGATTTAGCTAAAAATGCCGCTGCTGAATTGTCATCACAAACTACATAAACATCACCATTAGCTAAAGTTCCTGATAGTCCTATTGTAGTACCAGCTGAACTATTTCCATTAAAATAAAACTCTAAACTATATGAAGACAAATTAACGGGTATTCCAGTACCATTATATATTTCGATGCACTTATTATTTGAGCTACCTTCAATATATTCAGATATGAATAGATCGCTTGAGAGAGATGGAGAGCCACCAGAAGTCACGTCATCACAATCGAATGTCGTCTGTGATAATGTTATGGTAGCGATCTCACAATTATCGCCGGAGCCGAAATCAATATCTCCAGTGGTAATGGATGCAGTTCCGTCATCGTCCAAATAGACAGTAAAATCCTGACATACTGCAATCGGCGCTTCGTTGTCGGTTACTGTAACGGTCTGGATCACTTCGGTAGCGGGATTGCCATTATCGTCCTGAACATTCCATGTGATGGTCGTTGTCCCTACTGGATATGGATCTGTCAGCGCCAAGGAATCGTCCCTGACACCGATAGGGTCATCGACACCGCAATTGTCGGATGCCGATGCCGAGACCGTAACTATGGCCTCACACACCCCAGGGTCTGAATCGACATTTTTGTTGCCATTGGTTGTTATGACAGGTGCTTCAGTATCATTGACCGTTACGGTGAACGACGTGGCAACTGCATTGTTTCCGGTAGCATCCACAGCGGTATAGTTTACGTTGGTTGTTCCCAGAGGGAAGGTCTCACCGGATTGGTGATCTGAATTGATGGAAGCACCAGAGCAGTTATCGCCCACAGTCGCTGCGGTCCAGGTCACGACGGCATCACAGCTTCCAGGGTCAGTGCTCACAACAATATTGGAAGGCGTGCCATAGATCACTGGGATTTCGGTATCATTGACCGTTACGGTGAACGACGTGGCCACTGCATTGTTTCCGGCAGCATCCACAGCGGTATAGTTTACGGTTGTTGTTCCCAGAGGAAAGGTTGCACCAGATTGGTAATCTGAACTTATGGTCGCACCAGTACAGTTATCGCTCACGGTCGCTGCAGTCCATGTTACGACGGCATCACAGCTTTCCGGGTCGGTGCTCACGACAATATTGGTTGGCGTGCCGTTGATTACAGGTATTTCATTGTCTGTTATTGTCACATCAAAAGACGTACTTACAGTACCACATGAATTTGAAGCTTCGACTGTTACTGTTGTAGTTCCCACAGGGAATAATAAACCTGAAGGATGAGAATAACTTACATTAGGTGTTGGAACGCCAGTTACAACTGCATTATCATAAATTACGATTGCACCGCATACACCATTATCGGTATTAAGAGAGATATTAGAGTAAATTGTTGTGATTTCAGGTGCTTCATTCACCGTAAGCACGCCACTATTGTTGCCGCTACCATTCCAAAACCCGTTATTGGTGCCACCATATTGCCATTCGCAACCATCCAAAGAATAGCGGAATGTGTAATAATATGTTCCTGTATTGGATGGTATAAAGGTATAACTATATTCATCGTTATTTCCAGCTTGCACATTAAAGGGTGCATTATCCCATGTTATCCATGTATTCGGGTTGGTATTATCTGTACTGTAACCAAACTGGGCAAGAATGCCTGCTCCTTGACCAGCAGCTTCTGTTACTCCTGGTTCATAAACTTGGCCATAAACAACAAATTCACCGCCTAGACAAATGGTTCCACTAGCTGGAGACTGAAGGTTGGCATAATCCAACAGTTGTTTTACATTTATGGTGCCATAAAGTTCTTGCACTTGACAACTGTTTCCAGTGGAGGAAACGGTATAGTTAAACGTGCCCGATTCTGTTGGGACACCACTGATGGTAAGTGTATTGCCATTTATAGCGCCAGTAACGCCTGACGGTAGACCGGTTACAGTTGCAGCAGTTGCACCACCTCCGAAAGTATAAACAATGTCAGATATATCCGTATTTGGGCAAAGCGTTTGATTGGTATCACCAGCAGACAAATTAAGGGTGTGATTTTCGAGAACTGTAAGTACACCACTATCGTTGCCAGTACCATTCCAAAACCCGTTATTGGTGCCACCATATTGCCAATCACATCCATTTAAGGAATAGCGGAAGGTATAAAAATAGGTTCCTAAAGCGGGAGGTGTAAATAGGTATTCGTATTCGTCATTATTAGTGCCTCCACTATCTTCATTAAATATTGCATCAAACCAATTGGTCCAAGTGGCTGGATCAGTATTTGAAGTATTGTAGCCAAATTGTGCAACAATGCCTGGCGCTTGTCCATTAGTCGTATCTGTTAAACCTGCTTCATAAACCTGACCCTTAGCAGTCAAGCTTTGTCCGTCACAAATAGTTGCCGTTCCTGGAGATTCTAGGTTGGCGAAATCTACTTGGGCAGGATTTTCATCAATTGTGCCATTACAATTATTATCAATACCATCGCAAATTTCTTGTGCATTTGGATTGATTGCTGGATTGTTATCATTACAATCGGTGCTAGGATCAAACCCATCATTATCAGCATCAATAGTGTTCGATTCACAGATTTGTAAATTATTAAAATAGGCATTGCTTGCATCGCCTGATCCTGCGTTAAAGTTGAAAATACGGAATTGAGCAGGAGTTTGTCCTCCCGGTTGGCTGAACAGTTGTCTAGAAAATGTAGTTGTTCCACTCGATGTTGTTACAGCTACATTAATATTGCTACCCCCTGTTCGCGTTACTTTTATGGTCAGTCCTTGATTAGTGAATCCAATATTTGTTGATGAAAAAGTATTATTCTCATTTTTGAATTCATAATGAGGCCGTCCACCACGAAAAACAAATTCAAACAACTCTTCGCCTGCTGCATTTCTTAAATTAAACCCAACAGCGCCGTCCTGATTGATATTGCCATTGTCCATAGCAATTGTAAAGGTGTCATCAAGCCCTAGCCCTTCGTTAAAATTTCTAATGGCTTCTGAAGGATTACCTGCGTTGGAATATAAGCCCCAAGAATCATTGCCAATATCAGAAGACCCAATAAAACGGCCACCTAAATTTGGATCCGTAGGCCCGTTCAATGTCCAAGCACCAAAACCACTCCCATCGTTGTCCCCAGTCTGCCAACCGTTATCATATGAAGCTCCAAAGGCGTTGGATGAGTTACAACTTAAAACACTAATAGAATAGTCCTCAATTTGCCCTTCGCTAATTACACTGCCACAAGGATCAGATTGTAATGGGTTGAGACTACTGATTACACGCATACCAGTAATACCTGGTTGAGCATTTAATGGGACAATTATATTGGTTGAAGTTTGTTGACCATCTAGTCCAGAAGAATTAAAAATAGTTCCTGCATAATAGCCTTCACCTGCATCAGTAAAATCCCCATTTTGATTCCAGTCAATAAAAACATTATAGTTAAATGTATTATTGCCATTTGTAAATCCTTCAACTGTAAAACTTTGTGAATCTCCTTGACCGACGTAACCAACAATAGAGGTATAATCTTCATAAGATGCACTACCTGTAGAAGGAGAACTGGCATTATCGATATTTGCAAAAATGACGCGTGTAATAGACCGGACATCTGTAATTGTAATATCGCAATAATCATCACTGCATGGAGCAGATGCTGTAGAAAAACTATATACAGTGTTTCCAACAGCTTCGCCACAGGCGTTTTTTGGAACTACTTGCCAATAGTAAGTTGTATTGGGAGCTAGGTTTCCAATATTATAAAATGTATCTGTTACATTAGAAGCAACCAATACTGGCAATACAGAAGCGCCAAAGTAAACATCATATCCAGTTGCCGAAGCAATGGCATCCCAGCTGATAAATGAAACCACACCACCACCATCATAACACACATTACTGGCCCCATTTGGATTTGGATTGGTAATAGCTGTTGGTACGGTTACACCATTACCCGATGCCGCTACGCTAATAGGTGAGGTACCGCCGCCGCTCACAGGAATACTGCCGTTAAAAGAAGTTGTAGCTGTTGGTGTAAATTTCACAAATAAAGTTTGGTTAAATGCACCACCAGATTGTGGTATGATCAAAGAATTGGAATAAGTTCCGTTTGATGCAGTACTGTAAGTGTAGCCATTTAACGCTCCAATGGTAATGGATTCATTGGTAAGGTTATCACTACTAATAGAGAAATTATTAGGGCCCGCAGTATCTCCCAAACAAACATCGCCAAAACCCGGTAATAATGTCGGAGATAGACCATCTATTGGTATTCCTGTGATGGATATATTGTCGATATAAAGTGTCCTGTTACCAACGTCAGATACAAATCTAAATTTCACTTCAGATTTGTTTGAGAAGTCACTCGTAAGTGAAATTGATAAACCTGTACAAGAATTACTTGCACCAGGATTGTTTGTATTTTGAAAACCAAAATCACCAAATACGTTCCATTTTGGATTTTGGCCATTAGATGATTGACGTTGACTCCATGAAATTTGCAAATTAGTATATCCAGAAGTACTTAAACTAATTTCTATGAAATTGCCACTATTTTGGGTAGAAAGACTATGAGTGCCTTCACAGAACGTATTATTTTGATTTGAATAAGCTAAACCACTGAAATTCGCGACTGGTAAACCAACAGTATTGTTAATATCTGGGTTTAAATTATTATTAAGCCCAAAACGTGCTAATGTTGTTTGCGAAAACGAGAAATTAATAAACAGAGCAAAAACAGAAAAAAGTAGTAATTTTTTCATAGGTAATTAGTTAGGGTTAATTAATAACAAAATAGTGTTTTGAAATCCTTGAATTTTACATAACAGGGTCGGTCAGTTCAATTTTAGAGCTTGGGGCAGAAAAAAATTGTTGTGGATTTATAGTTGATAAAAAAGTGGCAAAATCACTTTGGATGCGGTTGTAAATGATAGGGCGTAAACGATTTATTCATCATAATCAGATTCTAATAATTGTTTAATAGGGATGTTAAAATTAATCTAATGTGTTAAAGAAATGCAAAATGTGTACTATTTTTCGATGTTATGTATCATAAATAAGCCAAACGAAATGCCCAAATATACTTTTGCCGTTTAATAGCAAAATAAATCGGTTTAATGGTATCTGTGCCACTCTTCTTCTCTTCGTAATCCTTTGATATATCTATATTTGGTGTATTCTCTTTAGTCATTATAACTTTCTATGTATGTCACCTAATGCCGCTTTTAATAGGTAATAATAACTTTTTTGCTCACGATTTGCGATGCAGTTGTAAATACCTTTATGATATAAGGTCCTTCAGACAGATCCTTCACGGGAAGGCGTAATTCGTTATTAAGATTTGGGATGTTGGTGATATTCCATGTGTTGATATGTTGGCCTAAAACATTGAACAACTGTAGTTGCCTTATCTCAATGCTATTCGGGATTTTGATATAGATTTCGTCGGAATCGTTTAAATAATTTACTTGGATATTTTCTACTTCAAGTTCGTTGTCGGAAAGTGTTTCTTTTGGTTCAAAGGTCACATAAAAGCGATCTAAATAATCGTTGGCCACCAACACCTTACTAAAATGGTAGTCATTAATTTGAGTAGATGTATTTTGAATGGCATCGTAGATATAAACATCAATGTCGGTTTCAAAATGTTCCAAATCTGTCAAGGCGATTTCAACGGTTCCTGAATCTGATAAAAACAAACCTAATGGATACATCTTTGAAGCATCAAAACTTCCTGTACCTTGAATGACAAACTTTTTAGTGTTAATTATAAAAGACGCATCGTTAGGAAAGGTTTCCGTATTTTCTGCATCATAGCCGTAATCAATTTCTTCTGTTGCTTCGCTATTGGGTGTGAATGCCAAGAGTAAAGGTCGTATGGAACCATCGGGAGATTTAAAATTCAACCGCACTCTTTTAATGGCATTTGTAGCAGAAGTTGAGTTGCTACTGTTTACACTATTGCGGAGAAAAATGGAATTTCCAGACGATTCTTTTACAAAGACTCTTTGACCATTATTGAATTCAATAGCTCCGCCAGTTGCACTCGAAGAAACATAAAACCCTTGTGCAATGGGAATGTATCGTTCAGGAATTTTATTTGCCGCTCCTAAACCTCCAATCTCGGAGGGTGCAGTTACTGCTTGTACACCACCCGATAAGCTATATGTGGCATACCCTCCTTCATATTCTGATAAAACGTGCGAGTTGTTGGTCGTGGAATGTTCCCAGAACAGGAGAGGACCCGTAATGGAATTCGTTCCTGATGGACCATTATCTTCTATAAATTGGATTGCATCAATGGCAGATGGATATGGATTGCCAACCAAAGCTTGATAGGGTGCACTTACGGGAATGGTTATAAGTCCATTATTTGGCTTGCCGACAAATACATAATTTTGAAGATCGGTAACCGGATCCCCTACACCGCTTCCTTTTAGTGTAAATCCGAGCCCGACATCTATATAATTGTTTGCACCTTTAAAGGACCAATCAAAATAATCTTCACCAGGCGTATCTTCATAGGTATAAATCCAGCGGTTGCTCAATGTGATTGGGTTAATACTTCCTGAAGCATTATAGCTTGAGGTCCAATTTATCGATTGCGGACTTGAAGTTGAACCGTCATAAAGGACTTCTCCAACGGTGAAATCAAATCCACTGCTGCTCACAGGGGAGCTCCAATAATTATAATTGAAGAGATTGGATGTACCTTGCTGATCGCGTTCCAGAACACCTGTTCCAGAAATGTCTACAATGCTGTTGAAGTCTTGAAGCAATTGTGATTCTCCCACCAAATCCAAAACACCATCAATCCTTAAATAATCGGTTATCCTTAAACTTTGTCCATCGATAGGATTTGAATTTTCAATGGAAAGTGTGTTAGTGTTCACATGCAATCCGAGAAGTGTTAGGTTATTGTTTCCAGAGTCTAAGTTGTGGTTTGTTGTGACAATATTCCAGTCTATTGGTGTTGTGCCGTCAATGCCCATATTATTGGGTGTCGCCTGTACCGATCCATGCAACCAAGAGTTGGGATCTGTCCACAGTCCATCGTTTGCCGTTTGGTAGGGAAGTGGTGCTGTTTCTGGCTGCAAGGAAGTCATGTATCGCAACAATCCGTTAACAGCTGCATTGCCATTGGCAAGAAGGTCACCATCAGAAATGTCTGTATTCTGATTCATTCTGTAATAGCCATCGAGGTCATTCCATAAAAGGCCTTCTATGTCAATAGGAACAGTAGATCCGAAAATAGAACCCGACACATTTTCAATTTCCTGATTCATCATTTTACGTATTTGTGTGGGTGTCAATGCCACATTCCATATTCGTAATTCGTCCATACCACCTCTAAAATAATTAAGGGGCTTATAAGGAACGGTCAATGTCTCGTCCATGGCACCAACTATGCAATCCTGAACATTGGCAAGTGGAAGAACGCCAGATGCTGTGCCAACATCAATTCCGTCGATATAAAGTGTATAAATACCACTGCCAAAAGTGACTGCGATATGATGCCATCTGCTTGTCATAATTGGGAAAGCACCAGTTAATGATTGCCCATCATTCCAATGAAATGACACGTAATTATTGACCAATCTTAAATCATATCCGTCAATTGGATTGGTAGCTTCTCTTTTGGAAAAAATGGTTTGAATATCACCAGAGTTGGTTTCTGATTTTATCCAAATTTCAATACTAAAATCAGAACTGAAGTTATAGTTATTCCGGAAGGTAATGTTGTCATCAATACCATCAAAATCCAATGCATTGCAGCCTATGAAGGTAATCGTAACACTGTCACTGGTATCAGGACAGGTTGAGGGATTATCGATACTCCACTGTAGGTTATAAGTTTCACCGATGTCACCTGTAAAAGTTGAGGTGTTACTTGTGGGATCAGAAAAGCTGAAACCTGAAACTTGTCCCGATGTTACTGTCCATAAACCAGCAGAACCACTTCCAGTAATGGCATTTGCTGCCAAAGTTACAGTTGTGCTTGTACAAACGGTATTTGTAATATCGCTTCCTGCATCTGCCGGAAGATTATAGTCATTGACCGTTATGGTGATGCTGTTACTCAAAACGGCTTGTGCACAAATAGAAAGATTGGAAGTCATTAAAACGGAAACGTCATCGCCATTGACCAAAGATGTTGTGGTAAAATTTTCTGCAGTTTCACCTGGAACATCTATGCCATTTATTTGCCACTGATAGGTTGGTATTGCACCACCGTCAGTTGGGATTGCTGTAAAAGTTACAGATTGGTTTTCGCAGATGGGATTGACGGATTCGGAAATGATGACACTTGCATTTTGCGCCAAATCAGTGATTGTAACTATCGCGTCACACGCACTGCTGTTTCCAAAATTGTCGGTTGCTGTAAGTGTTACTATGTTTTCTCCTAAATTGCTACAGTCAAATGTAGTTTGGGATAAACTTAAAATGACATTACAATTATCGGAAGAGCCATCATCGATATCTAAAGGAGTTAGTATGGCCAATCCTGTAATCGGATCTAATTGAACCGATATATTTTGACAAATTACTATAGGATTTTCGGCATCACTCACAACGACGTCAAATGAACACAACGCAGTTTGACCAAAGGGATCGGTAACTTCAAACGTGTTGGTGGTCGTTCCTATTGGAAAATTGCTGCCTGATGAAAATCCAGCGATTTGTACAACAGTTACAGGACAGTTAGCCACACCCAAAGGCGTATCAAAAATCACAACTGCCGAGCATTCACCAAGATCATTAGGAACATCGATATCAGCTGGACACGTTATAGTTGGAGCAATCGTGTTCACTACCTGAACTTCCCGAATAACTTCAAGCGCAATATTTCCGAAGTTGTCAACAACATTGTAAGTGACAAAATAAGTGCCTACAATGGAGGTGTCTACAGAGGAAGTGTCAATGTTTAAATTGGCTGAAAAATCAGTATTAAAGCATGGTTCTATTGCAGTTGCGCCAAGTTCTGTATAAGAATCGCAAGCCTCAATAATTTGCGGATTATCGCCTATAAGTACAATATTTGGAGGTGAAATGTCAACCACATGAACGGTTCGCGTAATAGGAGTTGCTGCATTTCCATGATTATCAATAACAGTATAGGTCACAGTGTAGGTGCCTAAAACTGACATATTCACACCTGTATTATCGATTACTATATTGGTGGAAATATTCCCAAAACAAGGATCGATTGCAACGGCGCCTAGTTCGGTGTATGTAGAGCAATCGCCAATGGTCAACGGATTTGGACCCGTCAAAGATAGACTTGGAGGGGTTGTATCAACAACGTTAACTGTACGAATTAGTTGAGTGGCGGCATTACCATTTCCATTTGATACGTTGTAAGTTACATTATATGTGCCGACGATAGAAGTGTTTAATCCAGACGTATTGATTACAATATCACCAGTAAGATTTCCAAAACAAGGATCAGTAGCTGTTGCTCCTAATTCGTTGTAAGTTCCGCAAGCTTCAATAGTCAGCGGGTTATTTCCATTTAAGGTAATCTCCGGGTTTTGACTGTTGACCACCGTTATGTCCATGGAACAGGTTATAGTTTTGTTGGACGAATCGGTTGCAGTAAATGTAACTGTAGTGGTTCCGATGAGATAGACGCCACTGGCATTGGCACCACCTGAATTGTAGCTATTAACAAATGAACTGATTGTACAATTATCATCAGCAAAAGCCATTGGAACAGTAACATTCGCAGAACATTGCCCAGAATCTGTATTTACAGTCATGTTTGGAGGACAAATGATTGTCGGGAATTCGTCATCGGTTACTGTGATATTTTGAGGGCATGTGGAGGTATTTCCTGCACGATCAGTAATTTCCCAAATAACGGTAGTTGTACCTACAGGAAATTCAGAACCCGTTGGAACTCCCGTTGCAATAGTTGAAAAACCAGAGCAATTGTCAAACGCGGTTGGAAATGTTCCAAGCTCATATAAATCTACAAAAGCTGAGCATAAGCCAGGATCATTTGTTTTTGATCTATTTTGTGGACAAGAGACGACTGGAGGCGTAAAGTCATTAACGGTAACATTAAAACTACAAGTGGCCGAATTACCTGCGGCATCTTCAATATAATAATTGACCGTTGTGCTACCTGCTAAAAATGACACCGAATTGACATTGTGTATGCCTGTTGAAGGGCTGTTGCCTGTAGTTGCACCTGTTAAAGTATACCTCTGCAACACAACCGAACCACAGTAGTCATAGGTTGTTGGAGCTAAATTATCTAAAATTGGAGATTGAGGACAATCCACGCTCACACTAGCAGGACATGTGATGGTGGGTGAAGTTAAATCTGGCGAACATTGCCCATAGGCATGCACAACTGAAAACAATAACAGAAGTAGAGACAGACATGTTTGGGTAATTTTCACTTAATATATAAGAGTTAAATTATGAATTGGCGTATCTAAATCAGGGCTTTAAACTTACTGAAAGCTTTTAAAACATTTAAAACACTTTCAATATTTAATAGATGAATTGACTAAAATACTTTAGTCAGTATCGATACTCAAAATTATCCGTTTAAATGCATGTTTTCCTTTTAAGTGGCTATAAGATTGGGTATTACCTAGGATAAGCAAAATGTGAAGACTATTTATCACAGCGGGAATTTAACTTGGAAGGCATTATTTAGTTTTTATAAAAAAAAGTTGTAAGTCTTGTGTTCAAACAATTAGAGAATCACTTGACTAGTTCAAACATGAAATCGATATGGATATCTTCAGCAATTTTATTCTTTACGATACTTGGGATTTTGATGTCAAAATCAGATGCCTTTACATTTAGGTTTCCAGAAAATTCAATGGTATTTTCATTTTTGGATAAAAGGATGTTGCAATCTGAAATAGGTCTTGTAACACCATGAAAAGTCAATTCACCATTGATCTTGTATGTTTTTTTGGAAGTGCTTAATTCATTTACATTAAAATTCTCAATTTTCCCTTTAAATGTTGCCTTTGTAAATTGTGAGGATTCGGCATAGTTCTCATTAAAATGTTCTTCCATTAACGCATTTTTAAACCGGAAAGCCTTTACCAAAACCAAAGCGGCAAATTCACCATTATCAGCATTTAGAATTGCGGTAACCGAATTGTTTTTTGCCTTCACTTCTTCAAAAGAAGGTACCGAAGCTTCAAAATTCACACTCCCTGTTTTGGTGATGAATTTTTGCTGTGCAACACTGCTGATGCTCACAATTAATAAGATGTAGATGAGTTTTTTCATTTATAAAATAATTATTCTTCCAGAAATCCGTCAGCTTCCCATTGAATGATTGTATCGATTAAATTTTGAGGTAATCTTGGTCCTCCAAATGGCATTAAAAATCCTAAATCTTGCGAGGAGATGCGGGAAATTAAACCCCTGTTTTCAACGGCTTCTTTTACATTTTCGTAGGTGAGCAGTGGCATTGGCGCCCCATTTTCAGGCGGATTTGAATGACAGACAATACAATTGTTATCTATAATGGATTTTACTTCCCCGGTATAGGTTACTAACATAGGAAGTTCTGTGACTTCGACCAAATCTTCTTCACTTGCCGAAGCACATCCAATGAGCGTTAAAAGCATTATTATAAAGCCTATTGTTTTCATAGAATTTTAATTTAAAAAACACGACTTAAATTAAACCCAAAATAGATATTCCCATCGTTCCAATCACCTGTAGCTTGCCCTAAAAAACCATTGACATTCATGGCTTGCGCATTTGTAAAGTGCATTTGAAACACATGGCCGCCAGTTTCCAAATCAAAACCAATGGATAATGGGTTTTTAAACGGGGAATTCTTTGCCCTATTTAAATGCCATCCATAATCGGCATTGATGGACCATCGTTTGGCGAGTTTATAACGTCCGCCAAATCCTAGTGCAAATTGTGAATTGTCCTGTTCATCAATCGCAACATAATTGTCATGAAAATAAGTAGGTGCAAGTTCAAGGGAAAAGTTAGGGTTCAGTTTTCTCGAAATTAAAACTTGGGAGGTGTATCCCAACCGATGTTTAAATTCCAATTTTGGCAAATTTTCTTTTTCCAATGCTGTATTGACCATCGCTGAATTAAATCCAACAATGGTAAAAGGGAAACCATTTTCAACCTGCTGTGTAATTCGATATTTTATTGAAGTCTCATAAATCTTCTGAAAAGAACTTCGCGATATGCTGATATTAACCCCATCCGAAATGCCATAGATAAAATTCAACGTTGTAACAGCATCATCCAAACCAAAAAAGGTGTCGATACCATTTTTGATACTTCCAAAACGATGTGCGACCACAAAGGTCAGTTCCTTTTTTGCGACCAATTTGGTGGATTCAAAGTTGACGATTTTCAAACCCTTAAATACTGCACTGGCATATGTATTTTGAGTAGAGTCTATATCAATTTCTGCAAGCAAATCGTCTTGCGATACCACAAAAAAGGGCAAACAAAAAATGATATAGACTACAAACTTCATTTTAATTTTTTATAAAGCGTTCCGTTTGCCTTCTATCTTCGGAAGCAAGGGAAACAAGATAAAGTCCTTGTTTTAAATGAGAGATATTAATGCTCAATTGGTCACTGCTTTGAATGGTTTGTGATACTACTTTTTTCCCCAAAAGATCATAGATAACAAGCTCTCCGGTTATGATTGTTGGAGGCAAATCGATTATCAAATGTGTTCTTGCAGGATTGGAAGTAATACTGAACAATTTCAACTTGTTTTCATCAACACTCAAATTTTCCTCCACGGTAATTGTGCCCGACATACTCGCTGCTCCATGTACGGAACAGAAATAATCATTGGCACCAATTACGGTAAATGTGTGTGAAAAAGTGGAGCCAATTGGACCTATAAATCCACTGTCAAAGGTTTCAACAGAGCTTCCACTAGGATCATTTTCGACGGTATGACTCGGGCTCGTCCAAGTCCAAATAACGGTATCGCCAGAATCGATGGTGAGGTCTACGTTTGACCCAATTCCTGCAAACCAGTTTAAATTATGGGTTGTTTGTGCATTCGCGCTTACAATTCCAAAGAAAGCAAGCATAAGTAATTTTGTTTTCATAATGTTTGATTTTAAAGTTAATTAATAATAATACATTGGTCTAATTTGACCTGTTCCAATAGGTCATCATAGCCTATAAAGCGTCCTTTGATGGTTAATACCATATCTTTTTTTAAGGATAAATTTAGGGGATCTTTCATTTGACAAAAAACCATTTGGTCTAGAGTCAATTGTTTGGAATTAAATTCTGACAGATTGCCAGTAATCTCCAGGATTTTATTCAGGTATTTTTGTTCACTGTCTAGAGAATTTGACAGAAATTGATTTTTTATTTCATCAACATTCATAATAAATTCAGGATTTTCTTCACTGATATTTCTATGCTTTTGGTAAATATAATTATAAACAATGACACCTATGACAATAACAACGATAATAAGAATCCATTTTCGCATGATCTTGATTTTTTAATAAAACTGCTTCAGATTTTAAGGCTGAAGCAGTTCAGCTTATAACAAAAAATTCAGGGGCGAATGGGGCGATCTATTTTTCTAATTCAATTCAAAGGTTAAATTGTCAGTGCCACCATTGCCACCACTGATATGGATGAGAACAATTCTGGTACCGGTATGGGATACAATATGCCAATCTTCGGTCAATTCCGCGAAATCGGGAGGCGAAGCGAAGGCAATGTTAAAATCAACATCACTAGAGCTATTGCCATCATCATCGGTACTGCTACCACTGCTGCTGCTGCCGCTATTGGTGATTGACCAAGTTCCAGTAACGGTGGTGCTTCCATTGTTGGCTGCTAGCGTACCGTTATTGTTAAAAGTAAAATTGTATCCAGCAAAATCATTGGTTTCATCAGTGCCAGAATCCACAAAGTTGGTAATTCTCCAAGTGCCTGTTTGCAAGGTTGCGGTCACTTCGGCAATAACGACCGAATTGTTATTTGGATCCTGCCCATCATCATCGTTGGACGAGCATGTTGCAGACAACAATGAAAAGCTCAACATTAAAAGGATGGCATAATAAAATACATTTTTCATAATTCTAGTTTTTAGGTTTAAAGTTCTTTGGTTAAATTCATAATATTCTTATTTAAAAATCTTTAGTTGCAATCACTTTCATAGCGTAATCTGTTGTCATTTCCAACTCGTAGATCGACTTTTGTTTCTCCCGAATCTTGCTCAATTTCATGTAATCGCCAATTGAGGTTGCAGTAGGGTAATGCAGGAATATTAATGTCTACCATAATATTGTTACCCGATCCGCTCGTGGACCAAGTGCCATACACAACAGTGCTCGACCATGAGACTGCTATTGTTCCATTATCAAAAAAATTGAATAGAAAACCTTCGTAAACGTCATCATAATCCTGATCATTCCGTTCCAAATCATCTACTATCCAATCGGGACAATTGATCAAAATATCTCTCAATTGCGATACAGTACAATTGTTGCAGTCGTCGTCATTATAATCATAATCATCATCTTCGTCACAGGTATCATCATATTGGTAAATCGCATTTTCTAGTGCAGCCAAATTGTTGACGACCAATGTGGTTCCATCATGGATTATCAATGTTATAGGAAAATTGATAGACACCAAATCATCATCATCTAAATCATCTATAAAATGATACAGCGTATTGTCGTTGTTAATCGTGATGGTTTGCAGTAATTCATTGTTCACATTGAATATGGATACAGTTATGGGATATTGAAAATCGATGCATTCAATGTCATCATCATTTTCGTTCTCACCGCTACAAGTGCTGGCATACGTATATAATTCTGTATAATTGTTAATGGTTATTTCTGTATAATCATTGAGAATAATTACAATCGGGAAAGCAATTTCCAGTTCATCATCATCGTCATCAAATGCATCAAAGATATCTTCAATGGAGTCGTAATCATCGTCAGATTCTACAGTAATCTGAACGCCGTTCACAATGACGGTAAATGGGAATTGAATGTTAAAGCAATTGGCATTGTCCACTATATTGCTGCTAGACCCATCATTCATCGCAGTGCGCTGCATTAAATTGGCTGCCGAACTGTTTGCCGATAAGGTATCTTCAGGAGGAGCCTGCTCAAATTCGATTTCCTCGGTTCGGCAAGAGGTATTTAGAAGTAGGGAAGAAAACATAAAGACTAAAAGGGTATTTTTTAACGTTTTCATTGTGATTGTATTTGGAGTTATACTATTAAAACAACCGAGAGTTTAAAACTCCTGAAAGATTTCGATTTTTTTTAGTTATTTTTAATTTTAAATCAAAATCCATTGTCTCAAAATTTAAACGATTCCATCTGTAAGGAGCAAATTTTTTCAGGTATCTATAAAAAGTACGCTCAACAGGTACACGATTTCCTTTATTATAAATATGGTGAACAGTTCAACCCAAATGACAAGATGCAGGAAGCGTTTATCAAGCTTTGGGAGCATTGCAAAACCGTTCCTCTCGAGAAAGCCAAGTCCTTTTTGTTTACGGTGGCCAATAATATGGTCCTCAATGACATCAAGCACCATAAAGTGGTTTTAAAACATCAGATGACAAATCCTGTAGACTACACCAATGAAACTCCTGAATTTTTACTGGAGAAAGATCAATACCTTGAAAGTTATCAAACAGCCTTAAGTAAACTTACCGAAGAACAACGGATTGCATTTATGTTGAATAAAGTGGAAGGTAAAAAGCATCAGGAAATTGCGGAGATGCTTGGCGTCACTAAAAAGGTTGTAGAATACAGGATTTACACAGCTTTTGACATCCTAAAAAAAGAGTTGGAATTTTTTTCGATAAAATAATCAGGATAATGGAAGCCCAAGTTGTTATATAAGTGAATATGAAAAAAGAATACTTAATACAAAAATGGTTAAACGACGAATTGACTCCTGCCGAACTTGAAACCTTCAAGGCTTTGGATGAGTATCAGTTTTATGCTGATATTGTTGACAACGCAATGCATTTTAAAGCATCAGAGGTGTCGTCTTTTTCCGATTTTGAGTCGTTCAAACAGCGCTACGAAGGTAAGACTGCCAAAGTGAAACAATTGCCTTGGTACAATCCTTATATGCGTATTGCGGCCGTTCTAGTAGTAGCAATTGGTTTATATTTTGCTTTTTTCAATCATTCACAAACTGAAATCAACACACTGGCAAATCAACAAACCACTGTAGAGCTTCCCGATAATTCCCTAATGACATTAAATGCAAGCTCTAAAGTTGAATATGATAAAAGATCTTGGTCCAAAAACAGAACGATAAAACTGCATGGTGAAGCCTATTTTGAAGTTAAAAAAGGAAAAAAATTTGATGTCATTACCTCCGATGGAGTTGTTTCGGTGGTAGGAACCGCATTTAGCGTGAAGCAACGCGACCAATATTTTGAAGTTAAATGCTTTGAAGGCATTGTAAAAGTTGTAAGCAATAAAAGGGAAGCAACACTCACTGCAGGTCAATCATTCCGTATATTTGGTGATGAATTCACTCAAAAGGATATCACGATCACAGAACCACAATGGCTCACTAATATTAGCAGTTTTGAAGCTGTTCCGTTTAATGAAGTTATCGCAGAGATGGAGCGTCAATATAATATTACAATACACTTGGAAAACTACACGCAAAACCCGATATTTACTGGAGGTTTTGTGCATGACGATCTTAATGATGCCTTGATGTCAATTACCAAACCATTAACTCTGACCTATAAAATAATTTCGCCGCGTAAAGTTGTCATTTATGGGCATAAAAAGTAGGATCTATTTTCTTTTGGTTATTGTTTCCCTTGTGTATTCGACCGTTTCCAACGCACAGGATAACAACGATCAGCAACCGCTATACCAAGTATTGATAGAACTTAAGGAGCAGTATAACTATCAGTTTAACTATTCCGAATCAACGATTCAAGATGTTTATTTGATTCCACCCAAGAGAGACTTATCATTTTCCCAGGTCTTAACGTATTTAAGGGAATCCACCGGACTTGTGTTCACCATACTCAATGCCAATTTTATTTCCATTACAAAAAAAGACGGGCTCCTGGTCTGTGGCTTCCTAAAGGCCAAAGACAGTCATATGCCATTGGTTGCAGCGACTGTCCACTCTGCATCTAACGCCACAATTACTGACGACAATGGTTTTTTTGAATTAAAAGTAAATACTGAAAGTGACATGATTTCCTTTAGACATTTGGGTTACAGGACGTATTCCAAGCCTCTCAAAGAGTTCAATAAAAATGGATGCTCTGACATATTTCTCGATCTTCAGGCTCAACCGCTTTCAGAAGTAGTGATTTCCAATTATATCGTTAATGGCATCAACAAACTAAACAATGGAGCTTTTGAAATCGATTTTTCAAATTTTGATATTTTACCAGGTCTTATTGAAACGGATGTTTTACAGTCTGTTCAGGCGTTTCCAGGTATTCAAAGTGAAAATGAAACGGTTTCTAATATCAATATCAGAGGTGGAACGCACGATCAAAACCTTATTCTTTGGGATGACATCAAAATGTACCAATCAGGACATTTTTTTGGATTGATTTCCATGTACAATCCGCAAATAACCGAAGAAGTTTCACTTTTGAAAAACGGTACCGATGTGCGATATACAGATGGAACTTCAGGAACCATTTCCATGAAAACCGATGAGCAGGTCAATTCTCAACTTAATGCGAATTTAGGTGTTAATTTCATCGATGCCAATGGTTTTGTGGATGTGCCGCTTGGCAAAAAATCGTCCATTCAAATTGCAGCAAGAAAATCCATTAGCGAGTTCGTACAAACCCCGACTTATGATGAGTTTTTTGAGCGAATTTCACAAAATACCGAGATTGAAAGCAATGAGTCAAATATTGTAAATTCCGATAAGTCATTCGATTTTTATGACGCTTCCTTGCGATGGATCTATAACATCAGCCCAAATGATGAAATCAGAATCAACTTCATCAACGTTGCGAATCAACTTGAGTTCAATGAAAATGCCAATGTAGATGCCGTTGAAACCTCCCGACAAAGCAGCGTCACACAAAACAGTATTGCAGGAGGTCTGCAATATAACAGAATTTGGAACGCTAATTTCCAAACCTCTTTTGCTGCCTACGAAACAGATTATAAACTTCAGGCCATCAATGCCAATGTCTTAGATTCACAGCGATTTTTACAGGAAAACAGCGTTTCAGAATCCAGTATAAAATTGAATGCATTGTACAAGATTAATGAACGATGGCAAATTCTTGGTGGTTATCATTTTGTGGAAACCCAAGTCACAAATCTTGATGATGTTGATAATCCGCTGTTTCGGTTGCTGATTTCGGAAGTCTTAAGAACACACGCACTATATTCCCAAGCGAGCTTTTTGTCAGTTGATAGAATGACCAATTTTAATATTGGTGTGAGAACTAATTATTTAGACAAATTCGAAAAAATCATTATTGAACCAAGATTGAGTTTTAATCAAAAGTTTTTAGATCATTTTACACTCGAAATTCTTGGAGAATTTAAACATCAAAATACATCACAGGTCATCAATTTTCAAAATGATTTTTTGGGAATTGAAAAGCGGCGCTGGCAACTCTCCAATAATGATGATGTGCCTGTGATCACTAGCAAGCAAGTTTCTTTAGGGTTAAACTATAATCACGGCGGATGGCTTTTCAGTGCCGAAGGTTACAAAAAAAGAGTGGAAGGTGTAACAACGCAGAGCCAAGGATTTCAGAACCAATATGAATTTGTTAAAACACAAGGCAGTTATGAAGTGGACGGAGTGGATGTGTTAGTCAGAAAGCGATTGGGTGATTTTAATGCCTGGTTGAGTTATTCGTTCATGGATAATATTTACACCTTCAACGACCTGCCAGAAATGACATTTCCTAGCAATTTGGATATAGAACACGCCGTTACTTTTGGATTGGCCTATTCCACTAATCACTTAAAAATAGCTACCGGACTCAATTGGCATACAGGTAAGCCCAATACATTACCTGTCGAAAACAATGAAGTCCTTGACGGTGAGATTAATTTTGATGAAGCCAATAGCACAAATTTTGAGGACTATATGCGGGTGGATGTATCGGCTATTTATGATTTTAATTTGGCACAAAACACCAAAGGTAAAGTTGGAATTTCTGTCTGGAATATTTTAGATAAAACCAATGTCATTAACAATTTGTATAGAGTTAATGAAGGTAATGTTACTTTAAGAGAGCAAAGCTCTTTGGGATTGACTCCTAATGTGGTATTGAGACTGTTTTTTTAATTTTTTTAAGAAAGTGAGACTATTTAAATTGTAATTTTATCACTACAACAATCCATTTAAGTACACATGTCAGAAGCAAAAGAAGCAAAAGAAGCACAAGAAACAGAAGAAACAGAAAAATTCAAAATAAAGCATCTTCCGAGTTTATTAAAAAATACTTACAAAGCGTGGAACGCTAATGATCCTTGGCGTTTAAGTGCTGTCGTTGCCTATTATGCAGTCTTGGCATTACCTGGATTGATGGTGATTTTGATCAATTTTGTAGGAAGTATTTGGGGTTCAGCAATTGTGGCAGGACAGTTAAACACACAGTTAAGCTCGGCATTGGGCCCGGATGCTGCCACATCGATTTTAAAAATGATTTCAGAAACCCAAAACTCGAAAGAAAATTTGATCTCCACAATTATAGGTCTTGTTACAATTGTGTTTGGTGCCACTGGCGTTTTCTACCATTTGCAGATTTCTTTGAACCAGATATGGAAAATTGAAACATCTTCTTTAAGTTTTATAAAGGTATTGACGGTTCGAGCTAAAAGTTTTGCATTTATTTTGGTCATTGGATTTTTATTGCTGATCAGTTTTGTGTTATCGACGGTCGTTTCAGTTCTAGCAGATTATATCCAAAAATCGTTTCCTAATATAATCTTGTATGTCATTTACCTTGTAAATTTTCTCCTGTCCATTGGAATTATTTCTACCCTTTTTGCACTCATGTTTCAATATATGCCTGATACTAAAATTAGATGGAAAACCGTTTGGATAGGAGCTATTCTTACCGCCTTTCTCTTCGTTTTGGGAGAATTTTTAATTAGCTTGTATTTCGGAAAATCAAATCCCGGATCGACCTATGGCGCCGCGGGAAGTGTAGTATTGGTTTTGCTTTGGGTGTCGTATTCGTGTCTGATATTTTTCTTTGGAGCGGAATTTACTAGAGTATATTCCATAAGATATCATCATGATTCACATTTGGAAGTAAATAAATTGTTGGATCAAATGGAAAAAGAAGATTTAGAAAACAACTCGTAGTCCTTATAGTTGGAGGTTAAGGCAAATAAACATTTTAACGTATCTTTGTCTTAAAATTAGATATAATGCACAAAGCAGGTTTTGTAAATATCATAGGTAATCCAAACGTTGGTAAATCAACGCTCATGAATGCGTTTGTGGGTGAAAAATTATCCATTATTACGTCAAAAGCACAAACAACGCGCCATCGTATATTGGGCATTGTCAATGGTGAAGATTTTCAAATGATATTATCCGATACACCAGGAATCATCAAACCGGCCTATGAACTTCAAGAATCGATGATGACCTTTGTTAAATCGGCTTTTGAAGATGCTGATGTGCTCATCTATATGGTTGAGATTGGCGAGCAAGAATTAAAGGACGAAGCATTTTTTAATAAGATTACCAATTCAAAAATTCCCGTTTTATTGCTTTTAAATAAAATTGACAAATCAGACCAACAAGAACTGGAAGCTCAAGTGCAATTGTGGTCAGCAAAAGTTCCGAATGCCGAGATTTTCCCGATTTCAGCACTTCAGGGATTTAACGTCAAGGAAGTTTTTAGTAGAATAATAGAACTGCTCCCAGAATCACCACCATTTTATCCTAAAGATCAATTGACCGATAGGCCAGAACGTTTTTTTGTCAATGAAAGCATTCGCGAAAAAATATTGATGCATTACAAAAAGGAAATTCCCTATGCTGTAGAGGTCGACACCGAAGAGTTTTTTGAAGAGGATCATATTATCCGTATGCGGTCGGTCATTATGGTTGAGCGTGAAACTCAAAAAGGAATTATCATAGGCCACAAAGGAGCTGCTTTAAAACGGGTAGGGGTGGAAGCACGCCACGATTTGGAAAAATTCTTTGGTAAGCAGGTTCATTTAGAACTCTATGTAAAGGTCAATAAGAATTGGCGTTCCAATGCCAATCAGCTGAAACGATTTGGGTACAATCAAAAATAAGTCTTCAGTCCACAGTGTTCAGTCTTCAGTGCATAATCATCAAATAGTCACTCGGTGTAACGCTGTAATTCTCTATTAAATAAAATTCTCGCACTAAAAAACTGCTAACTGCTGACTGAAGACTGCCCACTAAGTAGTATCTTTGCAAATTCAAAATAATCAAAATGAGTAATATAGTAGCCATAGTAGGCCGTCCGAATGTAGGGAAGTCAACGTTTTTCAATCGTTTAATCAAAAGAAGAGAAGCGATTGTTGACGCAGTGAGTGGTGTGACGAGAGATCGCCATTATGGCAAAACAGATTGGAACGGACGCGAGTTCACCGTTATTGATACTGGTGGTTATGTCTTAGGAAGTGATGATGTTTTTGAAGCTGAAATTGACAAACAAGTAGAACTCGCCATCGATGAAGCAGATGTCATCATCTTTATGGTAGATGTGGAATCTGGTGTCACAGGAATGGATGAAGATGTGGCAAACCTACTCCGTAAAGTCAACAAACCTGTTTTTTTGGCAGTCAACAAAGTCGATAATAACAAAAGAGCCGAAGACGCAGTAGAATTTTATTCATTGGGATTGGGAGAATACTATAATATTGCTAGCACGAGTGGAAGCGGTACAGGCGATTTATTGGATGAAGTTGTCAAAGCCTTGCCTCCTCACGAACCTGAAGTAGAATCAGAATTACCTCGTTTTGCAGTGGTGGGTCGTCCAAATGCTGGAAAATCATCTTTCATAAATGCCTTAATTGGTGAAGACCGATACATTGTTACTGATATTGCAGGAACTACAAGAGATTCGATAGATACGAAATACAATCAGTTTGGTTTTGAGTTTAATTTGGTGGACACGGCAGGGATTAGAAGAAAATCGAAAGTCAAGGAAGATTTGGAATTCTATTCTGTCATGCGAAGTATCCGAGCTATTGAGCATTGCGATGTTTGCTTGATCGTGGCCGACGCCGATAGAGGATTTGATGGTCAGGTGCAGAATATTTTTTGGTTGGCAGAACGCAATCGTAAAGGCATCGTAATCTTGGTCAATAAATGGGATTTGATTGAAAAAGAAACCAATTCTGCACGCGATTTTGAAAAGAAAATCCGAAAAGAGTTGGAACCTTTTACTGATGTGCCAATTGTTTTTATATCCGTTTTGAACAAACAACGTATTTTTAAAGCGATTGAAACAGCTGTTGAGGTTTATAAAAACCGCTCTAAAAAAATTAAGACCAGCAAACTCAACGAGGTCATGTTGCCAATTATCGAGAACAACCCTCCACCAGCTTTAAAAGGAAAGTTTGTGAAAATAAAATATATCATGCAATTGCCAACTCCACAGCCACAGTTTGCATTCTTTTGTAATTTGCCACAATACGTTAAGGAACCTTACAAGCGTTTCTTGGAAAACAAATTACGCGAACAATTTGACTTCCATGGCGTTCCTATAAGTGTCTACATGCGTAAAAAATAATAGACCCTCCGATAACTTTATACTTTTTTTAAGAAAAATCATACGATAAGTAATTTATATTCGTTTTTTGAGAAGCTAATAACCATCAATCAACCAAATGAATAAATTATTTCTTGTAGCGTCACTTTTGTGCGTTACTATGACTTTTTCCCAAACCAAATTCAAAATTTCAGGCAAAATAACTTCCGAACAAGACAGCATAAGTTTAGAATCGGCAACGGTCTATCTCGAAACGCCTCAAGACAGTACTTTGGTCACCTATACCATTACCGATAAAAATGGAAGTTTTACGCTCGAAGATAGAACCTACACAGACAAATTAAGGCTCATCATTACCTTGATTGGATATGAAACCTATAAAAAGGAAATCACCATCAACAAAGCAGAAATTAATTTAGGCAAAATCAGAATGCCGAATGCCAATAAATTGGATGAGATAGTCATTAATTCACGTGCTCCAATAACAGTCAAAAAAGATACATTAGAATTTAATGTGGCATCCTTTAAGACAAAAAAAGACGCCAACGTAGAGGGTTTATTAAGGGAATTGCCAGGAGTTGAAGTAGATGATGAAGGAAAAATTACAATCAACGGTAAGGAAGTCAATAAAATATTGGTCAACGGAAAACCATTTTTTGGAGACGACCCAACTATCACCACCAGAAACTTGACAAAAGAAATCATTGAAAAAGTCCAAGTGATGGATACCAAAACCAAAGCCGAGGGCTTTACGGGCGAAACAGGCGATACGGAAAGCAAGACCATTAATCTTACCATCAAGGAAGAGAACAACAAAGGTGTTTTTGGCCGTGTTGCCGCTGGAGCAGGAACGGACGACCGTTATGAATTTGCAGGAATGGTCAATTTATTTGATAATGAACGGCGCATTAGCGTGTTGGCAGGAGGGAATAATATCAACTCCGTCGGATTTAGTTTTGGCGAAATCAGGAAAATGTTTGGTGGAGGCAATAGTGTGTCTTTTGATGGTAGTAACGGTTCTTTTACCATAGATGGAAGAACATTTGGTGGCGGACAAGGTATTACGCGCTCCAACAATGCTGGTATCAATTATGCTGATGAGCTGCAAAAGGGCGTGGACATCTCCGCAGATTATTTTTATTCGGGAAGTAATTCCATTAATGAGACTTCGACGCAGCGTGAAAATATTTTACCAGATACAAGATATTTCACCAATTCAGAATCTGATTCAGAAAGTGATACGGAAGGACATACTGTGAATATGGGTTTTGATGTGGAAGTCGATTCCACTTTTTTAATCAATATTACTCCAACCTTTAGATATTCAAAATCGTCAACAACTTTTAATCGAGATGAAGCGTCCAGAGATGCCTCCCAAACATTGACCAATCAATCTACAACTTCATCTTTTGTGGAAAATGTAGGTAAGAGTTTCAACAACCAAATGGAAGTTACCAAACGATTTGGGGCCAATGGTGCATTCGTACGTTTTGGATTGAGAAATGAAGTCAACGGAACCGAAGCAGATGATTTTTTAAATTCGGAAACCAATATTTTTGGTGAGAATCCTGAAGATATTATCAGAAATCAGTTTACCGACAGTGAACGTAACAACACCAAATTATCAACGGACTTAACATATCGATTGCCTTTAATTTCAAAAAAAATATTTCTTGATTTTAAATATAATTTTGAAACCGAAAAGCAGGAAAACCGAGAGAGTACATTTGATTTTGATGAAACGTCGCAGACCTATTCAACCTTTAATTTACCTTTGAGTACAGACTTTATCAATAAGAATAAAGTAGGGTCTCCTGGTTTACAATTGGCATATAACACAGAAAAAATGAACATGAGTTTGGAATCTGGTTATAGTTTTAGAACCATCGAAAACAGGGATGAATTACGACCAGAGTTAAGCCAGAAACGCGATTTTGAATTTTTACAATTTGGCGGAAATTTCAACTACCGATTCAGTCCAAAAATGTCCTTGTATATTGATTATGATTATGACAATGCTGCACCTAATATTTCTCAACTGCAGCCTTTTCAGAATGTTTCCGATCCGTTGAATACCATTACGGGAAATCCAAATTTAAGGCCAACACAAGAACATCGTGGGTATCTTGGGTTCAATAGTTACGATTTTCAAAAAGGAACCGGATTCTATATCTACGCAAACGGAAGC
>JBGSXJ010000312.1:0-7803 GCA_041751535.1 Aquaticitalea sp. | reverse complement strand
AGAATTGTTGGTATAGGTAATGACTTCGTCACCAGAAATTTTAGCATTGACATCGTCGAGCACAATATTCATTTTATAATCGGCTTGTTGCTGATAATATGCAGGACCTGGAGCTCCAGACGCCGCCCTAAACATGTTGGGTGTCGAAAACTCGTTGTACATTTGTCGAAATTTGTTGGTGTTGGTGTGGCCTGGCTTACGCTCTGGCTCCTTTTCTTCCTGTGCAAAACCGTTAATGCTTACACATGCAAAAACAAGGAATAGATACTGAACTGTTCTCATTTATAAGTGGAATTTTAAAATATAATCTTGAAAAATAATTAATTCGAAGATGAAAAGTGACCCTTCTTAAAAATTTAACAAACCTTTATCATTTTGCGAAATTAGAATGATACTTTTATTTTGGCCATTGATTTTGAGCTTCACTATGTTTTGTTGCTCACCAAACGTATCGAATAAAAGTTGATTGGAAATTTCAAAGGATTTAATCATTTCTATACCAGTAATTTCTAGGTAGCAGAATACAATATCATTGTCATATTCCTTTCCGATAAACTTAAAATTTACAGGTTTTCCATTGATTTTAATTTCTATTTTATCTTTTAAATACCGTTCCATATAAAGTTGAACGTCTTTTGATTCGTTTTTGGCCACCAATGTAATATTTTCATCGTATCGCTCACGAAACGCCTTTTCAAGATCATCTACAAAAATCCTTGAGATTATTTGAACCGATTTTTTTTCTTTGACGAATTCAACTTCGGTGACGCTTACATAAAATTTATGCAAGGATGCTGAAAGCAAAAGAGGCACAACAGCAATTATTAATAGAAATTTGATGATTTTCATTAGTTCGATTTTGAATTTTTTCAAGCACATTTTCATAGAAGATAATGCTCGATTTTGCATTTCTTTTTCCAGAAATTACTAGTAGCAAAAGTAATTGATTTTTCTGTGCTTCAAAAAGCAGTCCAAAACGATTTGCTATTCTTTTTGTAAGCTTTGATTATGTTTGTAATCTCTTAATTTTTCCTTTAGAAACTCGAGGGTTTTAAGATCATTGCTCATGCTGCAAATGTTTGAAAAAACTATGTCTTCAGAGCAATAATAAAAGAAATCGGTTCTTAACGAATCCCCCAATTGGTTGTTTTCAAAAAAAATTACTGACAATTCCGATTTGATCCTATCCAAACATTCGTCAAGTCGCTCAAGTTTAATTTGGTTTTTTAGCATTTTTGTCCGTCCAGAAATCGCATTTAGAATAGGATTTAACGGCAGAAATCCGCCGCCAGTGGTCGCTTCATTCAAGCGTCGTTCACTTTGGGTCAATGGCTTACCGGTATATCCGGGAATTCCAAGATCATAAAAATTAATGTCGCGTTTGGCTTCCGAATTCTCAATATCGGACAACAAATCACCTGATAAAACTTTTCCGACGATCACTTGATCCAGTTGGTTCACCAACTCGGTAAGATATACATTCAATGTTTTGGACTTGATGATTTCCGAATGGACCACCATCTCTTTGGGTTTGTATTTTAAAGCAGAAAAAACAATGGTATCGCCTAACTTGGCAGGAATGGTAAATTCGCCATTGTAGTTCGTAATTGTAAATTTACTCGCGGTCTTGTTGATTACGTGAATCCCTTCAATTTCGTCATCAGCAACGATCACTTTTCCTTTGATTTCAACAATTTGGGCGTTTGTAACACTTACATACAATAGGAACACAATGATCCAATTCCATTTAATTCTTCTCACTTGAAGCATTTAAGAATTCCGTACTTTTTTGGTTCAAAAATTCCAAAAACTCCATTTCCTTCCCTTTTTTCAACAGTTCATATTCCAACCCGTGAGATTCCACATAAAGGACAAAATCATCTACTTTATTTTCAGGAATTTTAAAATTGTCCATTAGATAATGTGCGCTATAATAATCCCTTAAACCAGTTGTTGGGATTTTGGCCACATCTTCCATCTCTTTCTCCTTTTTATCTTTATTGGATTTAAAAAGTGGCTTTAAAAGCATTCCGATAAGGGCAACACCATCCATCTGATATCTTATGTGATTTTCTGGGCCACGAGCGGCAATATTATCGACTTGTGATTTATTATCTTCTGGAAATTCGTAAGCACTGATATCACCTATTCCGAAATAAATAGCATCCAAATCAGGGTTGAAGGTTTGGACACTTTCCATATCTGTAATCAAATTACCTGTCAAATCATAAGGTAAAATCACAATCTCGTTGAGCTTATTAATACGTTCTACCAAAAAGATTGTGGCCTTTTTGGAAACTATGATGTTTTTATCAATTGTCACCGTAAATTCCTGAAACTGCAACGCCCTAATCTCGAGTATATCAAATAAAGCGACCTCTATTTTGAATTTTCCAAATTCATCTGTCAAGGTACCTCTATTCGAAGAAGTGTTGTAAACGGTGACATTTTCTAGGTCTTCGCTATTCACAACTATTTTTCCAGAGATTTCAATTCGTTTTCCATCCTGAGCAAAAGTCAAAATGGGAAGGGATAGACATATTATCAAAAGTAATTTTAACTTCATAATCAGTAGAATTGTTAGCAAACTAAAATAGGTTAATCTTTTCAAAATAAAACCCAAACAGTTTGTAAACTTTTGTTAAAGCGAGTTATTACCTAAATTTACGAAAAAAAAGAATAAATTTTTATGATATTAATAATATAATTATGAAACATCTCATTATCGCAAGTACCTCAACTGTGCATGGAAGTGGTTATTTGGACTATATTTTGGAAGATTTAAAGGGGTTTTTTAAAGATGCTTCAGAAATTTTGTTTATCCCATATGCCAGACCTAGCGGGATAAATTATGAAGATTACACGAGCAAGGCAGCCGAAGCTTTTGGTAAAATTGGAAAAACAGTCAAAGGCATCCATGAGTTTAACAACAGCATCGAAGCCATAAAACAGGCTCAAGGTATTTTTACAGGAGGCGGCAATACCTTTGTGTTGATAAATGAGTTGTACAGGAATAATCTCATGGAGCCATTAAAAACATGCATCAATGAAGGCACGCCATATTTGGGAACCAGTGCTGGCAGCAATATTTGTGGGCTTACCATCAACACCACCAACGATATGCCTATAGTGTATCCTCCTAGTTTTAAATCATTGGGCTTGGTTCCTTTTAATATCAATCCGCATTATCTGGATCCTGATCTCAACAGCACTCATAAAGGTGAAACCCGGGAAACTCGAATCAAGGAATTTCATCAATTCAATACCCAACCTGTAATTGGCTTGCGTGAAGGAAGTTGGTTGGAAGTTAATAACACTGCCATTATCCTTAAAGGAAATTTGACCGCCCGAATCTTTAAGTACGGGGAAGCGCCTTATGAAGTTACTTCTGGAAGTGAACTAAACACCTTAAAATAAAAAAACGCCCTCAACTGAATAGGACGTTTTTTTGAATGCTGGTGTGCAGTTTGCACTTGGTTTTAAGACTCCAAACTTTCTAGGTACACCAAAGCTTCTTTTGCGTTCGATAGTTCGGCATACTTTTTAACTTTAAAACCTTGATCTGATTTCAAATCCAGTTTGGCTCCATTTTTAACCAAAAGTTTTAAAATGTCAACCCGGTTATATCTGGCAGCATACATTGCTGGAGTCATACCGTTTGACTTTAAGTTAACGTCAGTACCCAATTCAATAAGTTTTTTTACGGTTTCGATATCACCTTTTGCAATAGATAGGCAAAATGGACTCACGGTAGACGATGGTTTAACAAATTCTGTAACATAGGAATTTACAACTTGTGTTCTAGCATTTAAAGCCGTAAAAGAAAAGCCCAATGCGATTGCGGTAATAATAAATGTTTTTTTCATGATTGATGAATTTTGATTAATTGATTTGTTTTTTGATTATAATAAAGAGACGACCATAATTTATAAGTGTTACACATTTAATTGCTTTATAACGTTTATTTAACTTTTTGAAAACAAATATATTAAGCGGCTCTTATTTTTTTTGGTCTCTTTTAATATACATTTTGGGAAGGCCTCAAAGCGTTTAATTAAATCCATTTAGCCTCTAAATTTTATGTTTTAACCTTTATCTTTGAATTTATAAATAGAACTAATAATGAACAAAAAAGTAATCTTAATGATTCTTGATGGTTGGGGATTATCACCAGACCCAAAGGTTTCAGCGATCGATAATGCCAATACGCCTTACATTGACTCATTATACCATAATTATCCGCATGCAACTTTAAGAACGGATGGTCTTAATGTCGGTTTGCCCGAAGGCCAAATGGGAAACAGTGAAGTAGGCCATATGAATCTTGGAGCCGGACGCATTGTTTATCAGGATTTGGCAAAAATCAATTTGGCGATCAAAGACCATACACTTGGTAAAGAAAAAGTGCTTTTGGAGGCCTTTGAATATGCGAAAGCGAACAATAAGCCCATTCATTTTTTAGGATTGTTGAGTGATGGAGGTGTTCATTCGCATATAACTCATCTGTATGGATTGCTAGACGCTGCAGAAGAATTCGGATTGAATAAGGTTTTTGTTCACGCATTCACCGATGGTCGCGATGTAGATCCCAAATCAGGATTTGGATTTGTGACCGATTTGGAACAACACATGCAAAACACCAACGCGAAGTTAGCATCCGTTACAGGGCGTTACTATGCTATGGATCGAGACAGACGATGGGAGCGTATTAAATTGGCTTATGATGCGTTGGTCAATGGTATTGGCGAACTTTCAACGAACGCGGAAAAATCAATCGCCTACAGTTATGCAAATGATATTACAGACGAATTCATAAATCCAATTATAATGGTTGACGATTCAGGGACACCTGTCTCAACTATTAAAAATGGTGATGTGGTGATCTTTTTCAATTTCCGTACCGATCGAGGCCGACAGTTGACGGAAGCATTATCGCAATTTGATTGTCATGAGCAGAATATGCACAAACTCGATTTGTACTATGTTACCATGACCAATTATGATGAGAAGTTTTCTAATATGAATATCATTTTTGAGAAGGACAATTTGACAGAAACCCTTGGTGAGGTCTTGGAAAAACATCACAAAAAACAAATCAGAATAGCGGAAACAGAAAAATATCCTCATGTCACCTTCTTTTTTTCGGGAGGAAGGGAACAACCTTTTGAAGGAGAGACACGCATTTTAAGAAATTCACCCAAAGTTGCTACATATGATCTACAACCAGAAATGAGCGCCTATGAATTGCGGGATGCGCTGATCCCAGAATTGCAAAAAGGTGAAGTGGACTTTGTATGCCTAAATTTTGCCAATGGCGACATGGTTGGTCATACGGGAGTTATGCAGGCGGCTATAAAAGCCTGTGAAGTGGTGGATATGTGTGTAAAAGATGTAGTGACAATCGCTTTGGAAAATAATTATACCACCCTGCTTATTGCAGATCACGGCAATTGTGAAACCATGATCAATCCTGATGGGTCACCAAATACAGCTCACACGACCAATCCCGTTCCCATCATCCTAATCGATAAAGATTTAAAACACATCAATGACGGCGTATTAAGCGATTTGGCTCCGACAATCTTAAATTTAATTGGAATAGAACAGCCAAAAATCATGACACGGCACTCGCTTGTGGATTAGCACTGTAAAAAATAATTTATTGTACTTTTGCAACTCTAAAAAATGTATGGATGAATTTTCTCGATAAACTTATAATTGCTGTAGATTTTGATGGTACCATCGTAGAAGATGCGTTCCCGAAAGTTGGGAAAGCTCGGATCTTTGCATTTGAAACCCTTAAAAAGCTTCAGGAAGATGGTCATCGATTAATTTTGTGGACTTACAGAAGTGGCGTAAAATTGGATGAGGCGGTGAAATTTTGTGAGGATAATGGCATCACCTTTTATGCCATTAACAAAAGCTTTCCTGAAGAACAATTTGATTATACCAAAAGCCGAAAAATATATGCCGATCTTTTTATTGATGACAGAAATATAGGCGGTGTCCTTGGGTGGGGAGAAGTCTACCAATTAATCACCAAAGAAACACCAGATCCTGCCGCTTTCAAGACAAAGAAAGGCCTGTTTTCATTTTTTAAAAAATAGAATGATTATACAAAAAACAAAAGAAGAAATAGAATTAATGCGCGAAAGTGCCTTGGTGGTATCCCGAACTTTGGGAATGCTAGCCAAAGAATTAAAACCAGGCGTAACAACTTCCAAACTTGATAAAATGGCGGAAGCGTATATCCGCGAACAAGGTGCAATCCCTGGCTTTTTGGGATTGTACGATTGCCCATCAACCTTGCTTTGCAGCACGAATGAAGCGGTTGTGCATGGTCTTCCCACTAACGTTCCGTTGAAGGATGGGGATATTGTATCTATAGATTGTGGTGCCATAAAAAATGAATATTACGGCGATCATGCCTATACATTCGAAATTGGCGAAGTGAATTCCGAAACCAAAAAACTGCTTCAAGTGGCCAAGGAATCATTGTATCTTGGGATTCAAGAGCTTAAACTTGGCAATCGTGTTGGCGATGTTGGCTTTGCCATTCAAAATTATTGTGAGTCGCACGGTTATGGTGTGGTTAGGGAATTGGTTGGCCACGGGCTCGGAAAAAAAATGCACGAAGACCCTGAAATGCCCAACTATGGAAAGCGCGGTCGTGGTAAAAAATTTGTGGAAGGAATGGTCGTCGCCATCGAACCCATGATCAATATGGGAACCCATAAAGTGAAGCAACTCAAGGACGGTTGGACAATTGTCACCCAAGATGGAAAGCCAAGTGCACATTTTGAGCATGATGTAGCCATTGTGGATGGAAAACCAGAAATCCTTTCTACTTTTGCATACATCTACGAAGCGTTGGGAATTGTTTCTACAGAAGAGGATGAGTTTCGTCAAAAAGCGTTTGTAATTTAGACACGAATTTCACGAATTACCACTAATCTATTCTATATAAATTGCAATAAGAAAAATGCAAGAGAATCTAATTTATAAAGAAGAATCTTATAAGATTATTGGTATATGTATGGAAGTCCATAGGGAATTGGGCAAGGGTTTTAACGAGATTGTTTATGGCGACGCTTTGGAGATTGAATTTATGGACAATAACATCATCTATTCAAGAGAGAGAAAATATGCCATTAGTTACAAAGGCAAAATTTTACCTCATCAATACAAAGCAGATTTTATAATTGACGATAAAATTATTTTAGAAATTAAAGCTATTGAATGTTTGACATCTGCTCACATAAAACAAACTTTAAACTATTTAGCAGTTTCCAAACTAAAACTTGGTCTTCTCATTAATTTTGGAGAAGATAGTTTGAAATATAAGAGAATCGTTCTATAATGATTAGTGAAAATTCGTGAAATTCGTGTCAAAAAAACTATTCAAAATAATCCTAAACACCATCCCAAGACCACTCTTAATTCGGTTGAGCTATGTGGCACGTCCTGTGTTGGCATTCTTTCTTAAAGGTGAGACATATACGGATCCGATTGATAGCAGGAGTTTCAAATCATTTTTACCCTACGGCTATGGTAAGCAGCGCAACAACGTGCTTTCGCCTTCTACCCTTTCATTGGAACGTCATCGCTTGCTGTGGTTATATTTAAAAAATGAAACCGATTTCTTTTCCGCAGAAAAAAAAATACTGCATTTTGCTCCGGAACAAGCTTTTTACAAACGCTTCCGACAAATGTCGAACCTAGACTATACCACCACCGATTTGAATTCGCCATTGGCAGATGTAAAAGCAGATATTTGTAACCTTCCTTTTGCAGACAATGCTT
>JBGSXJ010000311.1:0-7702 GCA_041751535.1 Aquaticitalea sp. | reverse complement strand
TTTGTCCGCTTTTACTTGCTCATCTGCTAAAAAAGGTTCCGTCACAAAGATTAAAACCGCATTGCCTTGTCTCAATTCGCCATAACGCGCCTGTTCTAATTTATAGGAAGTGATTTCTGCTTCATTAGCGTACCAATACTCTTTAAACTGTTGCGTCAACGGTTGTGCATCAGGTAAGGTTTCTTCGGAAACATCGTCTGTTTCCGATTCAACTGAATTTTTAGACGTTATGAAATCGCAGGAAGTAAAAACGGCTAAAAGGCCAATAAACATACAAGGTTGAAGTGATTTAAACATGATTAACAAAATTTTGTTAAAATTACAATCCTAAGTGTTGTCGACCATATCATTTAACGTTTTGTAAACAAGATGTGTCGGCAAACCCATTACATTAAAATACGAACCTTCAATCTTGGTGACACCAATGAGACCTATCCATTCCTGAATGCCGTAGGCGCCAGCTTTATCAAACGGTCTGTAATTACTGATGTAATAATTGATCTCGGCTGCAGACAGCGCTTTGAAAGTAACTTTTGTAATGGAATGGATTGTTTTTTCAAAATCTATTTTGGTAAAGCAAACCGAGGTGATGACCTCATGGGTGGCATTGCTCAAGGACTGGATCATTTTATAGGCTTCTTCAGCATTCTTTGGTTTCCCCAGTGCCTGCTGATGATGCCAAACAATGGTGTCACTGGTAATTAGTATATCGTTAGGCTGTAAAGTATCTTTAAAAGGAATTGCCTTAAGTTGCGCTAAATAGTCACTGATTTCAAAATGAACCAACCGATCAGGGAAATTCTCGATGACAGGTTTTAATTGGATTTTCACCTCCAGACCCAAATCCTGAAAAAATTGCTGGCGACGCGGTGAAGCAGACGCAAGAATGACTTTATGATTTTTTAATTTATCCTGTAGTATTTCCATTATATCACTCTCAAAAACAGTTTTAATGGCCCTAATTGCTCTTCATTGGGTAAAATTAGGTGCTTTTTTATTTCAATATAAATGTATACAACAACAAAGACAACATGCCAAACAGCATCACGAATTTAAGGATATTACTGATATGATGGTAGTCCTTTTTGGTTCTTGCACTAAACGATTTTATGGTTATATAGAGAAGCGGAGCGACAAGAAACAAGAGAAAATATCCAATCGCAATGGGTTGTTTATACAAATAAGTCATTATATAGTAGACCACAGCAAATAATGGCAGCAGTATCATAGCAAACAATACTTTTGAGGCTCGTTGTCGTCCAATGGCAATTGGTAAGGTGTTCATACCTGCTTTATAATCACCATCGACGTCTTCCATATCTTTTGCAATCTCCCTAACCAGATTTATCAAAAATGCAAACACCGCATAGTCAAATAAAATCTTAAAATACATCAGTTGAATCGCTTGATTCTGTGGGGTGATGGCAGGCAACAGTTCAAATAGGCCTACAATAATGATGCTAAATGACACCAAGATGGAAATAACAAAATTTCCAACCAAAAGGGTTTGTTTTAAGTAAGATGCATACACATAGAGCAGCGCGGAAATAATAACAAAAAGGGCAAAAAAACCACTTCTGCCGACCAAATGAGATAGGTATAGACCAATTAGCACACCAATTACGTTGAAAGTGATGAACAAATTGTAAGCGGTTTTTTCTGAAATTTGTTTTCCTACAATAACCTTATTGGGTTTATTGACCATGTCGGTTTCCACATCATAAATATCATTGATGATGTTTCCTGCGGCGGCAATACATAATGTCGAAAGTATCAATAACAGAAACCCAAACCAATTTAACATGATGTCTACATCAAAAGGTGCAAACAATGCATATTTGATGAGCAGTTGTACAAGGGCAATCAGGAAGAGGTTTTTCCAGCGGATGAGGTTTAATAGTGCCATTAATCTACAATTTGAAATACAATAGGTAGTTTATATTTAATACTGACAGGTTTACTATTTTCTGTGGCAGGCTGGAATCTGGGTATTGTGTTAATTATGCGGATAGCTTCTTGAGATAATAAGTCATTTGGACTACTTGCTTCTATATTGATTATATCTCCATCTTTATCAATTATAAATTCAGATTCAATTTTAAAGATTCCAGATAATCCCAATTCACCTGCCAAGTTGGTGTTAAAATTATAGTTGACATGATTGACAATGCTATCTGCCACACATTCCCTTAATTCTGCATTTCGCATCGATTCATCGCAATCATAAGAAACAGGCATACGTTCTACCACTTTATAATCCCTTATTTCATTCTCTTCAATAAAATCAAACATCAATGGTTTGGAAGGTAAAATTGATGAAATTGACTTGAGAGTTTCTTTATCGAATGTCAGTCTTATATTAGATTCCAGCGGAATCACTTTTAATTCCACACCTAAAAAATGAAGTATAAGTCCCTTAATATGCTTTTCAATTTTGATGACCATAATGCTCGATGAATTTTTTCGATGACCAACAGTCGCATAATTACCATTCAATCCATAGTAAAATACCCTGTCAAACATTTTATGATTAAATGGCTCTGGGAGACGGCCATTTAATTCCATTTTTATTAAATTGTTTTTGGCAAAATGAATTTTAGAATTTACAAACACTGACTTTATTTCTGCTACTAATTCGGCTTCCTCTTCGGAAAACATTTTCTGGTTGAGATCCGCCGATTCCACAATCCATGATCCAATTAATTCTTCTTTAGTGATGGATTGAGAATACGTTAGGCAATAAAAAAATAAAAGTGATATAAAAATTCGCAAGGTCATATTTTTCGTGAATTATAAATGAATTGATTAATGACTATTTACTGAACACTGAAATACTGCTCACTGAATCAATCATACTTTGCACCAAAATCCCCATTCCATTTACCCTGAACCTTCAAAACTTGTTCGATGACATCACGAACGCAACCCTTTCCACCATTTTTATGGGACACATATTTTGAAATGGCCTTGATTTCTGGAACAGCATCTTGAGGACAGGTTGGCAATCCAACGAGTTTCATAACTGGAAAATCTGGAATGTCATCACCCATGTACAGCACGTTTTCAGCCTTGATATTTTTGGCATTAAGATATTCTTTGAATTGATCAATTTTGTCATGTGCGCCAAGATAGACGTCTGTAATTCCAAGTCCGTTCAATCGCATTCGCACACCTTCATTGGAGCCACCAGAAATGACACAGATATGATATCCTGCCAGCAATGCGGTTTTCATCGCAAAGCCATCTTTGGTATGCATCGTGCGCAACATTTCACCTGAAGTTGTAAGTGATATGGTTCCGTCAGTCAAAACGCCATCTACATCAAATAAGAAGGTAGTAATGTGTTCTAAATATTCTTTATAGCTTTTTTCTTTCATGTGTTTTTTGGATCGAAGAGGTTAGAAGTTCGTAAATGGCTTTGTGATGCTCGTTTTCCAATAGTTTGAGATGTTTTTTTATAGTGCGCTTGTCATTGCGTTTTGCAGGGCCTGTTTGAGCCATAAATGGCGACAAATGTTGCACTTTTTTTGCAGTTTCTAACATCAATGGTTTTAAAATGTCAAATTCCACACCTTGTGCCTCCGTGATTTCGTGGGCAACTCTATATAATTGATTGGTAAAATTATTAACAAATACTGCGGCCAAATGCAACGCCTTACGCTGATCGCTGTTGACTTTATGGCTCTTACTTCCTAAAGCTGTGGCCAGCGATTTTAAGATTTTATAATCTGATTTATCTATGACTTCAATGCAAATTGGTATATCCTCAAAATTGACCTCTGCATCTTTGCTAAAGGATTGCAATGGATAAAACACGCCACGTTTATTTTTTTTATCCAAATCATAGATGCCCACACTTCCAGAGGTGTGAACGGTCAACCGATTTTCGAAAGGGAATTGTGTAGCTAGGTCACTAATGGCATCATCACTTACCGCTATGATGTACACATCGGCTTCTTTGAGCGAATTAATATCGTTTGTAATAAAAACGTCATTGTTGTAAGAACTTATTGATTCAGTATGCCGTGCGTACCATTGCACAACTTCCACATTTTTGGCTTTATGGAAAGCTTTGAACAAATGCGTGGCCACATTACCAGAACCGAGTATCACTACAGAAATCATGGCGCTAAAATACATAAGAATTAAGAATTAGGAATTAAGAATTACAAATTTTTGGGTATCGGTTTAAACATTAAGGTTTAATTTTGAACATCATGAAACAAGACATACAATCTAGGGAAGACGTTTTTCTGCTGGTATCGGAATTTTATATAAGAGTGAGAAAGGATGTCGTATTGGGTCCGTTTTTTAATAATGCTATAGACGATTGGGACGCACACCTAAACCGATTGACCACTTTTTGGGAAACCAGTTTGTTCTTCACCAAAAAGTTGGAACATAAATATTACGGAGACCCGTTGCAGGCACATGTGAAGGTTGATCAGGAGAACAATAATAGCATTACGGAATTGCATTTTGGGATTTGGTTGAATCTTTGGTTTGCCACCTTGGATGAATTGTTTGAAGGTGAAATAACAGAAAACGCCAAACGGCGTGCCCGAAAAATGGGAACTTTTATGTACTTAAAAATTTTTGAGGCAAGACATCAGAAGCCAATTTAAAACCTCAATGGTTTGATATAATTTTAACATCATATAATCCCGACCATGCCAACTAAATCACTTAAATTTGCACTGCCGAAATTTCGGATCAAAAATCAGGCACTTTATCATGCAAAACAAACTAGCTAAAATTCTCTTTTCAACCCGTTTAACCGCCATTTTATTTGTTGTTTTTGCCGTAGCCATGGCTACTGGAACCATTCTCGACAGAAATATGGATACATCACCGACGCCCTACACGCGAACCTTGATTTACAATGCTTGGTGGTTTGAGGGCATTATGGTGTTTTTTGTCATCAACTTTATAGGTAATATGTTTAGGTATCGCTTGTTGAGAAAAGAAAAATGGGCCACCTTACTGATTCATTTGTCATTCATTCTCATCATTGTTGGCGCATTTATAACACGTTACCACGGATTTGAAGGCATGATGGCAATAAGGGAAGGCGCTTCTGAAAATCAATTTCTGTCACAAAAAACCTATGTCACCGCTTATATAGATGGCGATTATATGGTCAATGGTGTTGCACAGCGCAAGGTCATTGAATCGGAAGTTGATTTTTCACCACGTTTGGATAATGATTTTATCGTAAATACCGAATATAACAACATACCCATAAACATCCAGTTGGAGAAGTTCATTGGTGGTGCCGAAAAAGATATTGTTCCAGATGAAAATGGTGAAGAATATCTAAAACTCGTTGAAGCTGGAGATGGACAATCGCACAATCATTTCTTAAAAGTTGGTGAGGTTCAGAGCATTCATAATGTACTTATTTCTTTGAATAATCGGGTTGATGGTGCAATCAACATCACCAATACGCCTGAAGGATTAACCATTGAATCCCCTTATGAAGGCGAGTACATGACCATGGCAACGCAAGAACAGGGTATTCTGGTAAAAGACAGCATTCAGCCTTTGGTCTTGCGTTCGCGCTATATTATCGGAACAATGGCAATGGTGTTTCCAAAGCCGGTTGTCAGAGGTAATTTTGACATCGTTAAAAAACCCGAAATCCTCAAAGGTGATGAAGATGGAGTAGTAATGAAAGTCACTGCCAATGGGAAAACCGAGCGTGTAAAGTTGTTGGGTGGAAAAGGCATGGACAATGCGTTTGAGCAAGTAAAAATCGGCAATTTAGACATTGCCATGAAGTATGGTTCAAAAGTTCTGGAGTTACCATTTGAAATAAAATTGAATGATTTTATAGCACAAAAATATCCCGGTACCGAGAAAAGTTATTCGTCCTACGAAAGTAAGGTGACAGTTTTGGATAAGGAACAGGGAGATTATGATTATCATATTTATATGAACAACATTCTTGATCATAGAGGCTATCGCTTTTTTCAGGCCAGTTTTGATCCAGATGAAAAAGGAACCATTCTGTCTGTCAACCACGATTTCTGGGGAACTTGGATAACCTATATCGGTTATTTTATCCTGTATTTCGCCTTGATGGCTATCCTCTTTGATAAAAACACCCGTTTTGCCGATCTTAAAAGAATGTTGAATAAGGTGAAGAAACAAAAACAAAAAATTGCAACCACTCTTATACTGTTCTTCTCGTTACTTGGGATTTCCCAAACACATTCTGACATTGAGGGCCATGATAGACCAACAAAAGCGCAAATTGATTCGGTTTTAAGAGCTAACATCACCAATAAAGAACATGCAGATAAGTTCGGTCATATGGTGGTGCAGGATTACAGTGGCAGGATGATGCCCATGCATACGTACGCCTCCGAAATGTTACGTAAGTTGAGCAAGCAGGACGCTTATGAAGAGTTTGATGCGAATCAGGTGTTTTTGTCGATTCAAGAAAGTCCGTTATTATGGTATAATGTACCGATCATCTATTTAAAGCCTCAAAAGGCAGATACTATTCGTAGCATTATTGGTGTTCCAAAAGATCAAAAATATGTGACGTTAGTCGATTTCTTTACTGAAAATGGACGTTATAAGTTGGCGCCTTATATAGAAGAAGCCTATAAGGCACAAGTGCCAAATGGATCTCAAAAAGAGTTTAAAGAGGCAGATCAACGTGTTAACTTACTTTATAATGTTATCGAAGGACGAGCGATGAAGATTTTCCCCGTACCTGATGATGAAAACAACAAATGGATTTCTTCCATTGAATTTCGTGAAGAAGGCTACCGTGATAAGGTCAAAGATTCGTTACTTGGCAATTTCATGAACAATGGTTTTAGTGCCTATTTGTTGACTTTGAATAACGCCAAACAAACAGGCGATTATTCCAAAGCTGAAGATGTCCTTTCAGGCATTAAAAAGACACAGCAGAAATATGGTAGTGATGTCATGTTATCTGACAAAAAAATCGAAACCGAGATTAAATATAATAAATATGACATCTTCAAGAGACTCTTCAGTTGGTATATGTATGCAGGAACTTTGATGTTTATCGTTTTGATAATTCAGATTTTTAATGATAAAAACAAGATCATCAATGTCAGTGTAAAAGTTTTCAGCTTTATTATTTGGGGATTATTCATACTGCATACGCTTGGTCTTATAGCCCGCTGGTATATTTCGGGTCATGCACCTTGGAGTGATGCTTATGAGTCGATGATTTATGTAGCTTGGGCAACCATGTTCTTTGGTTTGGCCTTTGGCAGAAAAAGTGATTTGACAATTGCCTCTACAGCTTTTGTCACTTCCATTATCCTTATGGTAGCTCACTGGAACTGGATGGATCCTGCGATCGCAAATCTACAGCCTGTATTGGACAGTTATTGGCTCATGATCCACGTTGCAGTTATTGTGATGAGTTATGGACCATTTACACTTGGATTTATATTGGGAATTGTAGCCTTATTGTTAATGATCTTTACCAATGCCAATAACAAGGATAAAATGCTTCTCAATATAAAAGAAATAACATTGATAAACGAAATGGCGTTAACCGTCGGATTGGTACTGTTGACCATTGGGAATTTTCTTGGAGGCATGTGGGCCAATGAAAGTTGGGGACGTTATTGGGGTTGGGATCCAAAAGAAACTTGGGCCTTGATTAGTATTATGGTGTATGCTTTCGTTATTCACATGCGCTTGGTACCAG
>JBGSXJ010000310.1:0-1795 GCA_041751535.1 Aquaticitalea sp. | reverse complement strand
AAGAAATAGAAACGCACGAAAAATAGCATATGCACGAAATAATGGGTCGGCAAATTCCTCGTGGATGAGCAGAAACATGATTTGGAGCGGGCTTACTATTTTAGCTTTTTTGGTTCTGCATTTTATTGATTTCTGGATTCCTGAAATTAACACCAAATACCTTCAAGGTGATATGACCGGTTTACTACCGGATGGTAATTATCGCTATTTTGAAGAATTGCAGCATAAATTTGAAAATCCGATACGTGTTGCTGCCTATTGTTTGTCTTTCGTGTTTTTGGCACTTCACTTAATGCACGGTTTCAGTTCGGCATTTCAGTCTGTTGGCGCCAATAACAAATATACCAAAGGATTAAGAGGATTTGGATTGGCCTATGCAATTCTCATCCCAGCAGGATTTGTTTTCATAGCGCTTTATCATCACTTTAATTACATTTCTTAAGACTCATATATGGCTTTAGATTCAAAAATACCAGAAGGTCCCGTTGCAGAAAAATGGACAAATTATAAAAATCATATTGATTTGGTTAATCCTGCAAACAAACGTAACATTGATGTCATCGTTGTAGGAACAGGTCTGGCTGGTGGTTCAGCAGCTGCGACTTTAGCCGAATTGGGATATAATGTAAAGGCATTTTGCTTTCAAGATTCACCAAGACGTGCGCATTCTATTGCCGCTCAAGGCGGAATCAATGCTGCAAAAAATTATCAAGGTGATGGCGATTCCACATTCAGATTATTTTATGATACCGTACAAGGTGGTGATTATCGTTCACGCGAAGCCAATGTGTATCGCCTTGCGGAAGTCTCTGCCAATATTATTGACCAATGCGTGGCACAAGGTGTTCCGTTTGCCCGTGAATATGGTGGATTATTAGATAACCGTTCATTTGGTGGTGTTTTGGTGTCCAGAACTTTTTATGCCGCAGGACAAACAGGACAGCAATTGTTATTGGGAGCTTATTCGGCCATGAACCGACAGATAGGTCGTGGTAAAATAAAAATGTACAATCGACATGAAATGCTCGATGTTGTTATTGTCGACGCAAAAGCCCGTGGAATTATCACACGTAACCTAATTACGGGCGAAATCGAACGACACTCTGCTCACGCGGTGGTTTTAGGAACTGGCGGATATGGAAACGTGTTTTTTCTATCAACCAACGCGATGGGAAGTAATGTTACCGCCGCCTGGAAAGCTCACAAACGTGGTGCTTTTTTTGCCAATCCTTGCTTTACTCAAATTCACCCAACCTGTATTCCTGTTTCTGGCGATCATCAATCAAAATTGACGTTGATGTCAGAATCCTTAAGAAATGATGGACGTATCTGGGTTCCAAAAAATGCCGTAGATGCACAAGCAATTCGTGATGGAAAATTAAAACCAACAGAATTGGCTGAAAATGATAGAGATTATTTCTTGGAGCGTCGTTATCCTGCTTTTGGTAATTTAGTGCCTCGTGATGTGGCTTCAAGAGCTGCAAAAGAGCGTTGTGATGCCGGTTTTGGTGTGAACAAAACAGGTGAAGCTGTATACTTGGATTTTGCTTTCGCATTTCAACGATATGGTAAAGTACAGGCAAAAATTAAGCATTTAGACGAAAATGATGCCGACTTAATAAAAAAGTTGGGGCAAGAAGTCGTAAAAAACAAGTATGGCAACCTTTTCCAGATGTATGAAAAAATAGTGGATCAGAACCCATACGAAACTCCAATGATGATTTATCCAGCGGTTCACTACACAATGGGCGGACTTTGGGTGGATTATAACCTTATGACCAACATCCCTGGTCTG